>JABDJV010000250.1 GCA_013003295.1 Pyrinomonadaceae bacterium
AAACAAATACGATTCACAGAGGTTGGAATCCGGAAGGCTTGTTGCGGTCGGTTCTGATCTCGAGTTTCTGGCGGGAAGATGCGCCTCTTATTGATATTGAACTACAGGATTACAAGGAGTTGAATGACCCCGAATTTGTCTCGGAACTTACGCCGGAGACAGCCAAGTCCGTGGGTCGATATATTGAAGCATATGAGGCGAACCAATAGCTATCAATAGAAGTATCCATTGCCGGTCCGCTATTTTTGAGATTTCAATTTATCTTGCAGAAAACAAATCAACCCATTTCGGCTAAAAAATGAAGAAAGACGAATTAGATAAATCATTTACCGACCGGCTTAAAAGACTGGTACGCAGCCATCAAACAATGTTGGGAGATGGACATCGTAATAAGCTGCTTTATGAAGCCCTCAAAGACAATGTTTCAGAAAAAACGAGATTCCTTGACATAGGTGCCGGAACGGGAGTCTGGGCGATTATCGCTGCAAAACTCGGCGCAAAGCGCGTAGTTGCAGTCGAAATTGAAGAATGCCTGGTCCCGATCATCTATAAGCACGCAAAAGAAAACGGTGTCGCGGACCGGATAGAGATCATTCAGGGAAATTCGGATGACGTCAGAATTCGCGGAAAATTTGATCTCATCGTAAGCGAGCTTTTTGGTTCGGACGTTTTTGGTGAACAGACCATAAAGTCCTTCATTAATATAAGAAAACGATTTCTCGCCAAAAACGGCACATTAATTCCGCAAATAATGGAAAAATATGCCGTTCCGGTGAGAACCAAACGCAACGTGCAAAATCTTCCGGCCGAGCTTCCAATTAAATGCAGCTTTATAGATTCCTTGAAATCAAACTTTCATGATTCCTTACCGCTATCGCAACGCGGTGAAATTGAAGTTCTGGCCGAACCGAAAAAATTGTTAGAAGTCGATTTCAGAAAAGATGAAAAACCTCCCGCTTCCAAAAATCTTTCGTGTTCCTGGAAACTGAAAGATCTTTCCAAGGTAAACGCCTTTGCGGTTTATAATCGTTCGGTATTTACCGACGAAATAAAAATGGACACCTTCGATTCACAAAGCTGGAGAAGCGCTGTCTTTAATTTTCAACCCGTAGAAGAAAAGTCGGGTGAAATAGAATTCGCTGTCACGCTGGACCCCGGACGATTGCATTGGAAAATAAGCCTTCCTTCTCATCCGAAATCAAGGGTGCAAATCTATTCTCCGGGCCATGCAGCTGCCGGTATAAAAATGGCGCAGGAAGCAACACCTTACCGCAAATTTTAGACGCAGATCGTGCCCAGAGCAGCCACCACCGCGCAGAACCATTTTTAAGCTATTTTCACGACAGGAAGGCTGTATTACGTCGGCCGGCCCATAGGCATAAAGATTGAATCGATTAGCTTTGTGCGGAATAGCCGCTGTGAGTACTTAAACTTATCGCGCCAACGCTCGCGCATCATCAAATGAATCCTGCTTCGCACCGATTCGGCCGAATCCGCGCCGTTAAAAATTTCGTTCTTCAACGCTTCTGCCAATACCGCGATTTTCTTATCCTTTTCTACTTGACGCTGAACCTCGACGGGCATTTCAATCTGAAACATATCGTTTGCGAGAAACATCCCAAGGCTGACCATGCGCAGGCTGCCAAATTTCCGGGCGCGTCTTAAAACAATATCCCAGTCTATCGGTTGAGATCGGGAAAGCATGGCAATATCAGAGATCCAGCTCAGACGCTTCCAGTAGTGCTTGGAACCATGGACACAAAGTACGATCAACAGATCTTCGTTTGAAAGAGTGGGAAAATCCGTACCCTGAACTGAAACGGTTTGACTTCGGCCAAAAAGATCTTCCTGCTCAAAATCAAACCCGAAAAACGATTCCATAAAGGCCCAGTGAACCTCAACCATAACCGGGCGCTTTCCAAACCAAAACGGATGCTCATAGTAGTATTCGATTACGGCCTCTTCCTGTTTTTCTGTGAGATTCCAGGCATTGTCCCCACCATTTTCGAGAATAACACTTTTTATCTTTGGAAAATCTGATTTCCTTATAAACAGGTCAAGATCAACAAAGTTGCGAAATCCCGAATCACCGTAAGCTAGTTTAGAGAGCGTCGGCCCCTTGTACGAAAGGAACCCGATTCCATTTCCCTCCAGTACTTTACCAAGGTCCTTTAGTTCCGCCGCGAAGCGTAGATTCCTAAAGGCGCTTTTTTTGGCCCGATGTTCTAAAGCATGCAAAACTTCATTCGGGACCTGATCTGACCAAGGCCGCAAATTCCGATAGATCAAGGTGGTCACGTAGTGGGTTCGTGCCAGCCTGACAAAGTATTGCCAGTCAATATCGCGGGATATAAGGGCTTCGATCTCGTCGTTTCTTTTATCACCGGCCAGAGCGATTAAAAGATTATTTTCGGTTTCGTTGATGAGCATTACGATTTTGAGATATTAGCAGGTTTGACCGTATAAAATAAAGAGTTAGTGTCAAAAACCGCGGCTCACTATGGACTTGCGCAATTCTGAACTCGCAAATTCCCGTACATCGAGTGCTCCCCTTTGATCTTTGACAACGTGAAACGCGCTATTCAAAATAGGATTCTATTTACGAGGGGTCGAGCGAGCTGCAAAACTTTTGAGAAGAAGCGGAATGCTCCGAGCCTCCGGTTATAAAAAATCGGCTAACAACCGTACCCGGTAGAACCTGGAATCGAAACGGGACCATTCCCTGTATAGTCGAGATCCTAGCATTATGGAACAAAATAACGCCTACGATAAGTTGCCTTACTCAAATAACATCCTTCCACAGACTCATCCGGATGTCCTGTCATCTTTCGCATCCCTGCAGGGCCTTACACCGCCGGATATTCAGAAATCAAGGATTTTGGAACTTGGATGCGGAAACGGCCTCAATTTGATTTGTCATGCGGCCGATCTGCCGGAATCGGAATTTATCGGCATTGATCTCGCGGAAAACCACATTGAAAAAGCCAAGGCCACAGCAAAGCGCTTTGCGGTTGGCAACGTGAACTTTCACCAAAAGGATCTGATGAAACTTTCCGAAAGTGATTTCGGAAAATTTGACTACATAATTGCCCATGGCCTGATCTCGTGGGTTCCGCAGGCGGTAAGAGACAAGACGTTTTCAATCTTCAGCAAATTGCTCTCGGAAAACGGTATCGGCTACCTCAGCTACAACACCTATCCGGTATGGCACTACGTACAGATGTTGAGAAACATCGGAAGACTGCATGCCCGGGATATTACCGATTCAACGGAAGCGGCTGAAAGTGCGATGACCTTTCTCGACTTGCTGACCGAGTGCGTGCCTCCTGACACGATCTATAAATCCATATTGAAGCAGGAGACGGATTTCATGAAGCAGTTGCCGAAAACTTCTGCGGTTCACGATATGTTCGGCGAGATAAACGAGGCTTTTTACTTTGTCGACTTCGTTTCCGAATTGAAAAAGAACGGTTTGAAATTTGCGGCGGAAGTTGAAAATCTCTCGACGCGTTTTAACAGTCTTCCGCCCCGTGCATTTGAATTTATCGATGCAATTGACGACGTGATCTGGCGCGAACAATACCTGGATTTCTTTGTCGGACGGGCGTTTCGCCAAACGCTGGTTTGTCATGAAGAGATCGAAACCGGTTATCTAGTGGAGCCGTCGGCATTTGAAAATTTCTTTCTTGCTTCGTCGCTGCGGCCGGTTTCCAAAGAACCTGAGCTACAAACACAAAAACCTGAAAAGTTTCTCGGCGCACAAGGCAGAGTGATTGAAAGCGCTCATCCGCTGACAAAAACGGCGCTTTACGAGTTGGGTAATAGATGGGGTAACACCGTTCATTACTCAAAACTTCTTAACGATTCCAGGGAAGCTTTGACAAAATTTGGGTTCCCAGCGGAAGACTGGACCAAGGAATTTGAAGCCGCAAGATCTCTTTTGTTAACGGTCCATATGCAAACCGACCTTTTAGAAGTTCATACTTATCAAAAGGAAGTTGATACGTCGGTGGGCAAAAAACCCGCCGTAAAAAAGCTCGCACGGATGGCAGTTGAAGAGGCCGATTTTGTACTCCTCGAATATAATCGGGGAATGCGTATCGAAGACCCGTTGTTGAGAAAATTACTTGAGCTCGCCGATGGCTCCAGGACGATGGACGAGATCGAGTCCGAACTGGTAAGTTTCGTAAAATCGAGCGATGAGATCGAGGACAAAGAACGGGTCATCGGTAATCTTTCGATCAAAGCCGAAATCGATAGATTTGCATATTTGGGATTATTTAGCGGCTGACACGCTCTATCAGCAGCTGAGCCAATTTGGTCATTTCATCACCACGATCAGCCATTCACATAAATCCGGTAGAAATCATAGTTGATGTCGATATCAACAGTGTCGCCGGCTTTAACGGAACACGGTTCGGACAATAAATGCAGTTGAGGTTCCCAGGCGGATCGTTGGGGGGGTCTGTTTTCAAAGAATATGCCTTCGCCAAAATCCAGTCGCAGCCAACGCATTACCGCTTCGGCGGTGCCTGCTCGTTTAATCGGCAGACGCATCGAATGGCTATCCTCTTTTGGATAGTTCTCGTTGAGATCGAAGCTCAGGAGTGGAACCGGATCGGACAACGGCTCGACATCTCCACCGCCGACTCCGGCTGCTATCATTGCCGGCGTAAAACGATTGAACGGTGTCATATCAAAGCCAGCCGCCTCGGTCATTCGATATTTTTCGCTGTGGCCTCTTCCGGTAACCAGGGAGCCCATCGCGCTTATCCGTCTTGGCAACAAAACTGCATCTGGTTTCAGGAAACGTTCCCGCGCCATTTCGGTCAGCGACAAAACTTGTTCGCCTAGTAAATGATCATCAACGATCTCAGAAACAAAGATATCCGCACGCTCCGGCAGATCTTTCCCCAAAACTATCTGACGGGCATCCTTCGCAATAACGGTAATTCGCTCGGCCATACCGTTGCGCTTTATGATCTCCCGGGCGACTGCGGCGACATCGGGTCGTACTTCACAAGTGTAGACATGGCGGGCCCCGGCGCGAACCGCCAGCATCGCGAGGATACCGGTACCGGTTCCGATTTCAAATACCGTCATTCCCGGTTTTACGAAATGCTCCAGAGCCCGGCCATAGACCTCGTTTCTCACCTCATCGTGAACGATACGAAAATGCCATAATGGTGCTTCAAGACGATCGAGCCATTCGGTAAGAATTCTAACGCGTTGATCCTTCGGAGCTAGCGCGCGCGCAGCCCTGGCAAGCATCAACCCATCCCGCTTCGGCTTCTTTTTCCGAAACACCTGTGCCATTTTGGCAAGGCGTTCGGGTAGATCCGGATGCTCAACGATCACCTCGACGAAATTCCGCGCCGCGGGCGAAAGCGCAGACGAGTCCAACTCTTTTGCAAGGGTCGGCCATGCACTACTGCTAAATTCGGGTGGGACAACATTAGACATATTTTCAGAACACCAACTCCTGTGACGGTCCTGTCGGTTAACGGATAACAAATCAAAGTCGGCGAAAGTTAAGTGCTTATCCGAAAGCGTACTGCGAAGTTGATTTTGCGATATTAACAGGTTTACACTTACAAAAAAAAGGAAACGTGTTAAAAAAGCCTAAGTCTTAGGAAGCGCACGGTATTTTGAAAATTCTTCGCTGTACCGATCGATTTGATCTTGTCCATCTGATGGCAGAACAACTCTGAGCAACCACTTTTCTCTCTATAAAATTACAAAAAACTCTAAAGTTTCGGGACCAGCTGAGGACACGCTAGCGAAGTTTTTGCGTCGAAGCAGAACACGAGGGAAACCGGCAGAAAAGGAATCAACTGCTTTTAATCCTACCTAAGAAATCGGTATTCCAATCGAAGACAATGGAAAGGAAAATGTACACCTATACAGCGTATGGATTAAAATTTGCTTCGGAGTTTCCTGTGCCGGAATTTGGCCCTGAAATTGAGGGCAAACCCGATATTACGATAAAATACGGCAAGGTTCCTCACAAACTCTCTTCGCCGTCGGCCCACGGAATAGCATGGCAGGCAGGGAACCAAAAATTGCTTCATTCCGTTGCGGGTATTGCGAGGTATTTGATTGTCGAGGACAAAGAGATCGTGATCGAACCGGAGCCAGAAACCACCGAAAAGGAAGTTCGTCTTTTTATACTTGGTTCGGTTCTTGGTGCCCTTCTGCATGGGAGAAAAATGCTTGTCCTCCACGCCAGTGTGATAAAAACGAAAAACGGCGGAGTGCTTTTTATGGGAAAAAGCGGGGCGGGTAAATCAACTGTGTTGGGTTCGCTCCTGAAGCGGGGATATTCGATGCTTTCCGATGACAAAGCGGGAATCGTTCTGACAGGTAGCGGTGTCGCGCAAGTCTTGCCGGCATTTCCGACCATGCGGCTTACAAAAAAGACGGTGGAGGAATTGGGATATCCGGTGAATGGTGCAGAAATTAGTCCCGGCCTTGGGAAGTACGTCATACCGGTCAGGCAGTTTTGTCAAGAGCCTCTTCCGGTTCATGCCGCTTACGCGATCACCGCTCATAACAAGAGCACTATGCACTTTCAGGAATTGGATGATTTTGGTGTATTTCAGAATTTGAACCGGAATACTTACCGGCGTAAGTTTGTGCATAGCAATTCACTCCGACGGGCACATTTCGATAACCTGACCGCCCTTTCGGGGCAAGCGAGAGTTGTTGAAATTTCGCGTCCGGATGACACAAGCATGATTGGAGAGATGGTTGACAGGATCGAGGAGGACATGAACGGGTGAGCGGGATTTACTGGTTGGCCTCCTACCCCAAATCGGGGAACACATGGCTTCGCGCCTTTTTAACCAACTATCTGCGAAACGCTGACGAACCGGCAGATATTAATGAACTCGATGCATCCGGTGTTGCGTTTAACCGCTATCAGTTTGATGAGTACGTTGGGATTGAATCCTCTGATCTCACACCGAAACAAATCGAGCACTACAGGCCTTTGGTCTACGAGAAAATGTCGGACGAAACCGAGGAGCCCGTCTTCCTAAAGGTTCACGATGCCTTTACTTACAATTCTGAAGGCCAACCGATATTTTCGAAAAAAGCAACGGCTGGGGTGATATATCTCGTTCGTAATCCGCTCGACGTCGCTGTGTCTTACGCGCACCACTCCAGGCAACCGATTGATACGATAATAAGAATTATGGGTCAATCGGACAAATTTCTTGTTTCGAGCGACGATGGTGATCAGCTGCCGCAAAAATTGATGTCCTGGAGCGAACATGTTTCCAGCTGGCTCGATGCACCAGATATGAATCTGCTCACGGTAAAATATGAAGACATGATCAGTGATTCGATAGGGACGTTCGAAGAGATTGTGCGATTCTCGGGATTGGAATTGGACCGCAATTGTGTTAAAAAATCTGTTGAGTTTTCCAGTTTTGAGAAGCTAAAGGCCCAGGAGTTGGAAAAAGGATTCTATGAAAAATACCTGAAGGCCGAATCCTTTTTTCGTAAAGGGAAAGCGGGCTCATGGCGCGAAAGCTTAACAGCCGTACAGGTTGAACAGTTCATTAGCGAACACGGCGCCGTAATGAAGCGTCTTGGATACGTAGATGCGAACGGCACGATCCCGAGCTAAAGGGATCAGCACATATAAAGGAGAAATATCTAAATGAGTCAAATCGAACTAACGCCTGAGACCGTTATCCGTCGAAGTGAAACCCTACTTTCAAATAATCTCGGTGAGGATATCGTAATGATGGATATCGAGGACGGATCCTATTATGGTCTCGAAAACGTAGCGGCTCAAATATGGAAGATGACCGAACAACCGATCTCGGTGGGCTCTCTCTGTGATCAGTTGACCAACGAATACGATGTTTCGCCGGAAAAATGCAAACAGGACGTGATGACATTTCTCGACGACCTGCTCAAACGTAAGATCGCGGAGGTTGTCGCTTAGAATCAACTATTTACGACAGTCCAGCCATGCCCTCTTTTCTCGGTTGTGTGTGTCAGATAATATGGTATTATGGCGATATAAAAGTTGACTAGATACGAGAAAACCTTTGTTTTGTTTCTGATTCGTGTTGGGTCCAGGAAGCTACGTTTGATCTGAATGTAAGACCAAGTTGGCTTTGACAAAATTAAATTTCGAAATTTCTTAGGAGAACTTCAATGAATAAAGAGATCAAAGATAATACTCAAGAATCTTCACAAGAGGAGAACAACAAGTCGCAAACCCCACAACAACCCTGGATAGCACCGGAGCTTAAGATCCTTCCGGTTCCCGCCAAAACTGAAGGCGGAACCTATGTAACCATGATGGTCGGGGATGATGCTTGGTATAAGTCGTAGTTTGTTGCTTGTTGCCAAATAATACTGAGTTATGAGCGCGATTCTCGGAATTTACGAGCGGCGCGGCGCGGCTAATATTGAAAAGCAGCTCAGTTCCTCTCTCAAGGTCATTTCGGACTATGGCCCCGACGGAAATGACCTGTGGATTTCTGAAAATGTCGGACTTGCGCACCAGAATCTAAGATTTGCGCCGGAAGACGCGCTTGAGGAATTGCCATATTTCGATACCGAGTCCGGGTTAGTCGTAACTGCCGATATCCGACTTGATAATCGCATCGAGCTTTTTTCCAAGTTGGGCGTCACACTCCAGAAAAGAAACCAAATACCAAACAGTTGCTTGCTTGCACTCGCATGGCAGAAGTGGGGCAAGGATTGCCCTCAACACCTGATCGGAGACTACTCGTTTGCAATATGGGACATTCGAGGGCAAACCCTTTTTTGCGCGAATGACCACCTCGCTACAAGGCCCTTATATTACTCAATCACGCGCGAGCGATTCGTATTTGCGAGCACCATCGAATGCGTCCTTTCCCTTCCAGGTGTTTCTGATGAGCTGGACGAAGATTATGTGATCGCCGCGTTAGCCGACAGGGATTCGTATAAAAAGGATCGCACCTACTTTAAGGGCATCCGGCGACTCAATCCTGGTCACACTCTGACGGTAAGTCCCACCACCGAAAGGCTTGACCGCTACTGGATTCCCGAAGATTCCAAAGACGTACGATACGCGAGCGATGAAGAATACGCTGAAGCGGCACGGGATATATACACGCGGGCAGTAAACGATCGGCTGCGGACGACACTTCCCGTCGGTGTGCACCTAAGCGGCGGCCTTGATTCGTCGAGCGTAGCGGTTTTGGCGGCCCGCGAAAGACGCCGCAAGGGGCTGGCACCGCCAGTGGCCTATAGCTGGAGTCCTCCGCCGGATTTAACGGCCGATATTTCGGATGAGCACCAAAGAATCGGCGCTATTTGCAGGCAGGAGGGATTAACGGCGCAATACTGCCCAACAAATGCCGAGGACATTATTTCGGTTTTTAGAAAAGACCCGACGCGGCGGCCGATACACGTAACGGAGTTGGCCGAGATCACCGTCCGCAAGAAGGCCCATGCCGATGGTGTCCGTCTAATATTGTCCGGCTGGGGTGGAGACGACACCTTGTCGTTTGAAGGAAGCGGTTACTATTCCTATCTATTGTTGCGCGGCCGCCTGATTCGGTTGTTTCGTGAACGCAGAAGGCATGGATCCCCTTTAAAATTTATGCTGCGGGAAGCGTTGCTGCTGATGTTTCGGGATCGCTATGATGGTCAGGGTAAAGTAAGGGCAAGATCGCTGCGCCCGAGCGGCCCTGAAACGTTTCTCTTGCCGGAACTATTGGCCAAGAGAACGATGCGAAAAATACCGTGCCGTCAATCATCACCCCGTTCGACGATGCTGTGGCGTTGGCGCAGCCATTGGATAACGAACCGGATTGAATCATGGGCGGCTCACGGAGCGGAGAAGAACATTCTTTATGCATATCCGCTGCTTGATCGGCGACTGATGGAATTTTGCGCCGGACTTCCTGCCGAACAATTTTTTAGAGAAGGAAGCCCACGTTTGATAATGCGAAATGCAATGAAGGGCATTTTACCCGACGAGGTTCGCCTGCAGAAAAGCAAAGGAGAACCGGTTCGCGTTAAGCAGGGCCTTGGCGAAGCGTACCGGGCATTTGAAAAGATCGGGAGGCAGTTGGCAAACCAAACCGAAATGCCGTCTCGCGCCCGCTATTTTGATATGGATGGTCTCTTGGAGCAACTAAAACCGGAAAGGTTGGCTGAGCGTCCGAACCGCGCCGGAATCATCGGCGCGCTTCAATTTCTCGATTTTTAAGTAAACAATGGCTGAGAACGTTACAAAACCCAAGCGAATGCGCGAACTTGGCCCGGTAGATATTTCCGGGTTTAAAGCAATTGTCGCGCGCACTTCCGAGCACGTGTGGAACACGGAAAACGAACAAAAAGAAAACGATTTTGATTGTTTTCACCATACCCGGCATATTGTCTTTCGCTTTATTGAAGGGTTTCGGGACCATCGCTGCTTTTATTCAACTCAGATCTGGTCTGTTTGGCAAGATCAACTCATGCCGATCATGAAAAAGGTTGTCGAACCGTATGGATTCGAGCGGCCGGAATTTCCAAAGGTTATGCTCGCAAGACTTCAGGCAGGCCAGGTGATCGACCCTCATAAGGATGGTGCGGGCTCAAACTTGTATACGCATAAGATTCACGTTCCGATCCAGACGAATGAGAAGGCGCGGATGTTTATAAACGATCGGTCGTTTCATCTTGAGGAAGGAAAAGCGTATGAGGTTAATAATCTCGTACCCCATGCGGTAGAGAATTTAGGAGCGGAAGATCGCATTCATCTGATATTTGAGGTCTTCGATAACGTCGAGTCAAAGGCATGATCGTTTCTTTTAAGCATAGCTTTATATTTATTGCCATCCCAAAAACTGCGACTCACTCCTTCCGAACCGCCCTCCGCCCTCATCTTGGAAAAAACGATTGGGAGCAATGCGTACTGTTTGAAAAGAAGTTCTTTCCCGTAGAGGCAATTAAGCAAATCGGTCACGGTCACATTTCATGTCAGGAGATCCGGCCCTTTCTGCTGCCGGATGTATGGAACAGTTACTTTCGTTTTTGCACCGTGCGGAATCCCTATGATCGATTCGTCTCATTTGCCTACTTTATGAATCGCGCGAACCAACGGATGAAAGATGATCCGCTGGGAACGATGAAAAAGACCGTTCTGGATAAACAGTCGGCAAATAAAGTGCTTTTCCGTCCGCAGCACGAATTCGTAACCGATCAGGCAGGACAATTGCTGGTTGATTTTATCTGCCGATTCGAGTCGCTCCAAAAGGATTTCGATCACGTCTGTGATAGGTTGAAACTACCAAAGACAGATCTACCGACGGTAAATACTGCCGCTAAACGAACCGATCATAGCCATTATGATCAGGAACTAAAAGAAATGGTGCAATCCGTTTTTCAGAAAGATTTTGACCTTTTTAATTACGGAACCGATCTGGAGGAAAACGAGGTATGACGGCAAATCAGATCTCCGGGGGTTCCCGACTTTGTCTCGCCACTGTGACGACGGATTCATTCGTGCCGGGCACGCTGGTAATGATCTATTCATTTCTAAAACATAACAAAGGGTTTACCGGCGATATCGTTATCATTTGCGATGAATTGTCCGTTCAGTCACGAGAGTTTCTCTCAGACCTATATGAAAAGATTAGCTTTTTGGAAGTTAGCGAACAGTTAAAGGATCGTGTCGGGCGGATCACCCGGGTCTTTCCTGAATTTGCCAAGAAAAAGGCGCGTTATTATTCAATCGAGGCAGTACGTTTGAGTGATTACAAGAAGGTGCTGTTCTGCGATAGCGACTTCCTGTTTCGACGATCGATTGAAGATCTGTTTGAGCTGCCGAACCCGCTTATCGCGTGCGGCGACGGATTTCATTATCAGGGCCGCGAGCGGGAATGGCCAGTGCCTGTCGACGATCAGGGGTCAGCAGAAAATAGAACCGCGCTCTACAGCAACACTTGGAGTTCCGGGTTAATTTTGATCGACGAGACATTCTTGACCGGCGAAACTTACGATGGTTTACTCGCGCTGGTTGACCACCGGATGTACGAGACACACCGAACCGAGCTGACGGATCAAATGATATTCAATATATTCTTTTCAGGTCAGCAGCATTTAGTGAGTGCCAAATACAATTATCCGTTAACGCATAGAGTGTCGATAGAAAAAAAAGAGGGCTTGAGCCCGACTGAAGCGCGTGCTCTTCACTTTAACGGCCCCGTGAAGCCCTGGAATATCGAGCGGGTGCTTGTAGCTTCACAACGTGACCCAGCTTATATCAAGGCAGCCGAGTTTTGGTACGATTGCTACATTGAGTGTCTGCAGAATCTTTATCTAAGAAAAGAGATGAGCAGCCGCAACGGAATCGAATCAATGTCTTCTAATTAATAGGGCGAAATGAAAAAAAAACAAAGATCATTCCCGCTGCCGGGATTTGAATCTTCATACCTGGAAAAACTTGCCCAACCCAAAACTGTCATTGACGTCGGGGTTGGGTATGGGACATATGCCCTCTACGAAGCGTTTCCAAAAGCAAAGTTTCTGTTGGTGGAACCGCTTACCGAGTATGAACCTGCAATCGAAGGGATCAAGAGCCGGTATGACTGCGAAGTAATTTACAAAGCTGTCGGGCGGACCAAGGGTGTTCAAAAGATTTGTATCGACAAGATGGATTTGCATAAGAGTTCATTTGCCGATCGGAACCCGCTAACCGCGACGGGTAATCCGATTGAAAAGCGATCCATCGAAGTCACAACACTTGACAGAATCTTTTTTGATAACCCTGAAATGGAAAAACCAATATTATTGAAGATCGATACCGAAGGAGATGAGCTTAACGTAATTATGGGAGCGAAATCGCTGCTCAAGGAAACCGAAATTATTATAGCTGAGGTATCAATCGCGAAGAGATTTGACGGGGGTTATGAATTTGAAGACCTAATATTTGCGATGAAGGCTCTCGGTTTTTATCTCTTTACATTCCTAAGAGTCGTCCATGTTGATGGCGAACTAAGGCCGAGATTTGCGGATGTTGTTTTTAAACGGGTAGAGTAAGCCAAGAAATTTGATTCCTGCGACTCTCAAATATCTACGTCGCTAAACTGTTTTAGTTAAAATATGGGTGGCTAAAGCGGTAACCACCACTTTCAAAATGAAGATTTATCGGGGATCGGAGAACGATCTAGAGACACTAATAAAAAAGCACCTGTTTGTTATTTGTCCAAACAATAGCGGGTCGACATTCTTAAAAAACGCACTTGCTACGTCGAGCCGAACATGGAATCTACAGCGAGAAGGTCAACATACCTTCGGATTTGCCGGCCCAAACACCCGGGGTCTCCGCACACCTAACCGATGGGCCGCGGATCAACACTCGATTGACGTCTTGACCGATCCCAGCAGGTTTGATTGGAAAACGACTCGACGGGCATGGTATTTTCAGTCCTATAGCCGGTCAAGGGAAGCCACCGTTTTCGTCGAAAAATCGCCGCCCTTTTTACTTATTGTAGATCAACTTGTGCGAAATTTCCCGAATGTCCGTTTTTTGTTCATGGTTCGGAATCCGTATGCGGTCGTTGAAGGAATTCGCCGGAAGTCGCCACGGAAATGGCTCGATTCAATGCCAAGCTCGAATTCGCTTAAGATAATAACAACACACACCATCACATGTTTGAGATATCAAAAACAAAATATTGAGAAATGGGGCGATCGCGGTGCTTCATTTCTATACGAACATATGTGTGACGAGTCCGAGCGTGTGGAAGGATTGATCAGAGGTCTAGTTCCGGAGATCGATGATCTGGTATTACGTCAACGTATACAAGCAAAGACATACGACGAAGAGTTGCGCAACATGAACGAACAGCAAATAGAGCGGCTTAGCACAACTGATTTCGAACAGATCAACGAAGTGTTTTCACGTAATCGGGATGTTTTAGATTTCTTCGAGTATTCGTTGCTAACCTGAGATTTGAGCATCGATATGAATTGGATTCTCCTTTTAATTCGAGAGCTCATTTCCCCGTGGGTGTAAGGACTATATTCTGAGGCATTTCTGAATTTTCTCAACATTAATGAACCATTGCGGCCCTTTAAATCTGGGGCGAATTGAAGGACTTCACCAAAATCTAATAAGTATTGAGGTGCTAAAAGGTAGGGCCAAACCAACCTTTCAAGGTCAATAGATCAGGATGTTCAGCAACGGCTTCTAACGCTTCACCGCTCGGAAGCGCCTTCTCGGCAATGACCCTGTTTACCTTGGCCTTTTCAATGAAAGAGGTCTTTTCCTCCGGCCCATAATTCTCATACTTCCAGACGGTTGCAGCATTTTGCGCCAGCATAAAGAGATCAAAACTAAACGCCGAAAAAATGCTGTCCTTATTCATTTTTTCATATAAGTCGCTGTCCTTCTTTAAGGTGATGGGGCCGTATTCTTTGAAATAGTCGATATAATCTTGAATTCCTGATGTCTCAGCATGATGATTGCAATCCTGCCAGAAAGGGGTCTGCGCCTTTTTGTTATATTTGAAATGGACGGTCATGAACCATCTCAACATATCCCATTGGCTGCCGATCGACTCGTTAAGATCTCGGATCGAAGACTCTGTTGGTGGTCCCTGCTTTAGCGTTCTTACCAGTTCGATGATCTCTGCACAAATCATGTGAATTCCCGTCGATTCAAGCGGTTCGATAAACCCATACGAATTTCCAATCTTGACCGCATTTCCCTGGAAAAACGATTTTTGCCTCCCGGAGGAAAAGCGAATTACACGGTCATCGAGATTCAGCCCGGGAATCTTCCGTATCAACTCGTCGCGCGCCTCGTCGTCACTGCAATGGCCGGAAGAATATACATAACCGAGATGATCCTCGTCCTGCAAAGGTGTATTCCATAACCATCCATGATCCATCGTAATTGCGGATGTGTATGGTTTGATATGACCGTCATTACGCAACTGCCCGGTGATCGCCCTGTCGGTAAACAAACTCGAACGGTAACTTATGAAATCAGAGTTTGTTTTATCCTTGGAAAGGATCGCGTGAAAACCAGAGCAGTCGATAAACATATCGAATTCTAATTTTTCGCCTTTGTCGGTCCGCAAATACTCAACATCGTCTCCTTTCTTGTTTACCTCAACGATCTCCCGGTCAAGCTGTTTGATGGCCGACTTCTGTATCTGGGTTCTCAGATATTTAACAAACGGTGCGTTGTCAATATGATACGCATACGATCTCCGAGGTGCTAACATTTTGGGATCCGAGCTTGAAGTGTTTTTGAAGACCAACGACTTATCCTGACACATCAACTGCGATATCAATGAACTATTGTCAATATCGCCGGTATAGGTCTGAGCTTCAATCGGCTCGATCAAGCCAAACGGATTGTTAAAAACCGAGTCAGGAGACCGCCCCCAAAAAAACCTTACTCCCAGTTTCCAGGTCGGCGAAACGGATTCATGAAATTCGTGTTGGTCAATCTGCAGTACTTCATGAAGGACGCGGAGCAATTTGGGTGTTGTTGCTTCTCCCACACCGATTATCGGTATTTTGGAGCTTTCGATTACCGTGGTCTCGATATCCGGCAAGATCTTATTTAAGACCAGCGCCGTGAGATAGCCGGCGGTTCCTCCACCTATGACTGCAATGTTTTTGATATGACGTCCTGCAAGATCCAACATGTTTTAAGAGACGAGCATTTTCCTTTGAAAAATTTGCTGTTTGGCATTCACGCTCCCGCCTTCGGGTAGAAAATACAAAGATGATACCTTAGCCAAGTGGTAAGGAAAAGGCGCTGTGGTCCTGCCATTGCCATAAAGAGTCCGGGCACATACCCGGAGATAATAAAGACGGCTCTCCTACTTAGTTTTACCTCCGTGGAATTGGCAGGCACGTGACAGTTCGAATTCCCTCTATTAGAATATTTGCGAATGGTCGAATAATCCGGACGACGTTTATTCCAGGGTATTCTAGTATCCATGGAATTGTGTTAAATTAACTGTTCCAATCATTTGTATTGAGCACATTGCTATGCGAGAAATGTTTACAAATTTAGCGGCATTGTTAAAAAATAAGCGCTTTTTACTGACGCTTTTTTTATTGGGTTTCGTTGCAGCGGTATTCTGGTCTCAATCGCGCTATCCGGAACTCGATCACAAATTGATGATGGGAGCGGACACAAGTGTTCAGGCAATTGGTTTCGATGTTTTGGTGGAAATGCCCGATGAACCAACTTTCATCCGGCAGGTTTATGTCAACACGGTCAACTGGATGTGGACCAACCGCAAGGGAATGGCGTTTGGACTGCTTCTAGGTGCACTGATGATGAACCTCTTGCCTTTCCTTAACGGGCTTCGGCTTCAGTCGCGGGTAGCAAACAGCGGTCTTGGCATTTTGATGGGTGCCCCGTTGGGTTTGTGTGTGAATTGTTCTACCCCGGTGGCTCACGGAATGCACGAATCTGGAGCCAAAATTGAGACAATGCTCGGCGCGATGATCAGCTCGCCAACCTTGAATGTAATTGTTTTGACAATGCTCTTTGCAATGTTTCCGCCATGGCTCGCGTTTATGAAAATCGGCACGACGCTGGTTTTTATCCTCGCCGTGATACCGCTTTTGACCCGCCTGATAAAGCCGAAATTTTTAGCTGCAGATGCTGCAGAAATGGAAATATTGAATGCTTCCTCCAAAAAGAATCTAATGGTTGGCCAGCCTTGCGACACGATGGAGGATGATTGTGATGAAGAAGGGCTTAAGGAGCACTGGGCAAAGTCCGCGATTTGGGTGGTAAAGACGGCATTCCTAAACCTCTGGTATTTAGTAAAAATTACGGTTCCACTAATGCTTTTGGCGGGTCTGTTAGGCGCAATTGTTGTTACCGCAGTGCCGCTGGATAGCGTCATCAGATCTTTGCCTGAAGGTCGAATTTTTAGTTGGGTGAGCATGGCCGTTTTGGCTTTGATCGGGTTGTTTGTTCCGGCACCGATGACCTTTGACGTAATCGTTGGTGCAATACTTTTTAACGCCGGCCTGCCGATAAAATACGTCGCAATCCTTCTGTTTACACTGGGTATTTTCAGCATCTATCCATTTATGACGATCTGGAACCGGATCTCCCGCCAGGTTGCATTTAGCGTGTTTGGAAGTTTACTGATTTTGGGAGTCGCTTTTGGAGTCGTCGCCAATCGTTATCAGATCTGGGACCGCGCTCAGCAAAAGAAGCACATTATCGAGCCGTTTCTTGCTTCTGCAAAACCGCCAAAATTGAACAAGATCGAAAGAGAGAAACAGGGCGTTCCGGCAAGTGAATTACTTCCGCTTCTAAAAAAAGACGCTCTGGTCCCGGAGACATTTACCAAAACAGATCAGCTCCAGGTGAGCCGAATACCATTTCGTTCCCCGCATCCGGCGAAAGCGGAAACCGGCACTATGATGCGGCATTATCAGCAGACTGATTTTGGAATTACCGAACACGATAATATCTCGTTTCATAAGATGATCGTCCGAAATTCGATCTCCCGTGGACTAAGCTCGGGAGACGTAAACCGGGACGGCTGGACGGATTTCGCGGTTACATCGGACGCGGGTTTGGCATTGTATCTGAATAAGAACGGCACCGGTTTTGTTCAGCAGCGGATCGAGATTTCCCGTTTTAACGATAAGTTTATTGTCAACGTCGCATTTGTTGATCTAAATAATGATGGTTGGCTTGATATTTGGCTGTCGGCTCTCGAAGAAGGAAATTTTGTGATCTACAGTGAAAGCGGGGACTTTTCGGAGAAAAACATGAAACCGATCGAAAATCACCCGGAGGCGGCGACAACCGTCTCACCTGGTTTCGGTGATATCGATCGTGACGGGAAGCTTGATATCGTGCTCGGAAATGTCTCTTTACCGGCTAAAGGAGATGGAGCGGCGCCTTTTCAAAGTGTTCGTAACGTATGGCTC
>JABDJV010000252.1 GCA_013003295.1 Pyrinomonadaceae bacterium
GCACACTAGTTTGGGCTACTTCAATCAAGAAGATAAAATTCTTCCGGTCAAACTCCGATTTCCCGTCGAGGCTAGATTTATTGATTCAAGACTGTATATATCGGATCCACTCGTAAATGATGACCAATTGACGGTTGGCGATGAAATACTTTCGATCAACGGCAAGAGTGTATCTGAGATCAAAGCGGGGATTTATAAGCATATATCTTCCGATGGCCACAATGAAGGCTTTCCAAAGGAAATCATCAACGCCTATTTCACGGCAATCATCGCCTACTATTTCGGCTTTCCAAAAAGATTCGAAATCGTCATTACGGACCGAAAAAAGCCAGTACTGCTACGCCAGTTAAATCAGTACAAGTATAAACCGCGAGTAAATCCCGAAGATAAATGCCAGGATAATTTGTGCTTCGAAATAATGTCTAAAAAGCGAATTGCTAAATTGACGGTCCGTTCCTTCGCTTATTACGGAAATAGATTTAATATTTTCAAGACCTTTGTTGATAGGTCGTTTGACGAAATAGCGTCAAGCGGAATCAAAAACCTTATTGTTGATGTGCGATTAAACCCCGGAGGTTCCGACGCCGCGGGTTCGTATTTGCTCGAGCATATCGCCAACCGGCCATTCACTTACTTTGCTGAAGCCTCCGCCGGAAGTGATCAACGAAAACGAGAAACCAGGCCGTCAAAATATGCGTTTGGAGGCCGCACCTACATCTTGATCGACGGAAACGGAACCTCGACGACGGGTCATTTTTTATCGCTGGTAAAGTCGAATGAGTTTGCAACATTGATCGGTGAGGAGGCTGGAGCAACATACACGGTAAACGATAACAGCAAGAGTTTTAAGCTGACAAATACGGGAATATCTTACAAGGTGGCAAGAAATACATTCTTTACTACTGCTAATCATCTGCCAAAAGGCAGAGGAGTTTTGCCGGACCATCATATTTCGCAAAACATAACAGATTTTGTAAACCGAACGGATACTGCTTTGAATTATACAATTGCGTTGATCTTAAAAAACAAGGACGACTGATGAGCGTGGAAAAATTTACAAATTCCTTCTGGAAGCTCCAGATCATCGGATGGTTGATCTATTTTGTGTTGATGTTCTTAACCTTCATAACGCAAAATACTGATGAAACCTGGGTCGAAGTATTTTTTATAAAAGTCCAACGATCTCTGACCGGTTTTACGCTGACCTCTCTTCTTTGGATCCTATACAAACGAATCGTAAACCGCTATTCAATTGGTAAAACCGTCTCAATCGCGTTTGCCGCTTCTATTATATTTGGAATTATCTGGACAGCTATCGAAACGCTGTATTTTTGGTTAACGCTGCTTGATTACACTATAACGAGATCCCTCCCATATAAGCCTCGGGCCGCCCTGATCTATGCAGTAACCATAATGGCCTGGAGCGCGATCTATTTTGGTGTGGAGTATTGGAGACAGCTGCAAACAGAAAAAGAAAACGCTCTAAAAGCGAAGGTTTTAGCAGAGAAGGCCCAACTCGAAATGCTTCGTTATCAAGTAAACCCGCATTTTCTCTTCAATGCGATGAACTCGATTAGAGCGTCGATCGATGAAGACAAGCTGCGTGCGAAACAGATGGTGACCCAACTTTCTGAATTTTTGCGTCATTCGCTCCTAAATGGAGAGACGAAGGAAGTTCCGCTTCGGGATGAGTTGGAAGCAATTCGAAATTATTTGGCGATAGAGAAGATCCGTTTTGAGGATGATTTGGAAATAGAATTTGATATCGGGGAAGACGCGATGGATTTCAAGATCCCGGGGTTTCTGCTAAACCCGTTGGTGGAAAATTCTATTAAACATGGATTCCAAACCAGTCCGAAGCCTTTAAAAATTAGAATCAAGGCAAATTTGAATGGGAAAAAGCTTATGCTTGAGGTTGCAAACACCGGACACCTGAACGACAGAGTTGATAATAACGGCACAAAGATCGGTCTGAAGAATGTTCGCAAGAGGTTGGAAAAGTTATTTCCGAATTCGAGCTCATTTGAACTTCGAACCGACAAGGAACTTGTTACCGCGAAGGTGATCATCGAAAAATGAATTTGAAAGCCGTAATTGTTGATGACGAACGACTTGCCCGCAAAGAACTGCGTTCGCTTCTCGTTGATTTCGAAGAGATCTCCGTTATTGGAGAGGCTAAAAATCTAACAGAGGCTTGCAAATTGATCGAAGTTGGAAGGCCCGACGTTGTCTTTTTGGACATACAGTTGCGAAACGAAAATGGCTTCGACCTGCTAAAACAGATCGAACAGAATTTCAAGCTGATCTTCGTTACGGCGTTTGATGAATTTGCGATTCGGGCATTTGAGATCAACGCACTCGACTACTTGCTAAAACCAGTTAACCCGAAACGACTCAGAAATGCGATCGAGAGGCTTTTTGTAGAAGAACATGAGGAAAAGCAAACCGAACTTCGAAAACTCGAGATCGACGACCGCATATTTGTCGAAGTGAATGAAAGATCGTACTTCCTTCAAATCGCAGATATTTCCCATATAAAGGCATCGGGAGACTATACCGAAGTCTATAAAACCGATGGAAAACGAACGCTGATAGAAAAACCGCTAAAAGAATGGGATCTGCGTCTACCGGAAAAGCACTTTACGCGGATCCATCGCTCGACAATTATCAATATTAATAGAATCGAAAAGATCGAAACGCTTTTTAACCGCACAATGGAAGTTCGGCTCAAAAACTCTGACGAAGGTCTATCCGTCAGCCGCCGCTACACAGCAAAGCTCAAAGAAAAATTCGGTTAGAGAAATATATTCTCTAACCGAATGAACCGATCAAAAATGTTGACGGTACTTAGCCATCACCTTTTTTACCCTTGCGCTTTGTTCCGCCTTTCTTTGGTGTAGGCTTGGGCGGCGGAGGCGTCGTTCGCGGAGTAGGCTTCAGCGAAGGCTTTGGTGTCGGCTTGGTGATCTTAATGATCTTATCGCCGCCAACGGTTGATTTATTGTTGTTGCTATTCTCATCCGTTCCCTTTTCACCGGTCGAGGTATTGGAATTAGCCGATTCTTCCGAAGTTTTCTTCGTTGTTGAACCCGAACGTTTACCCGATTTGAATGAACCGCCAAGCTTTTTGCCGGCCTCATCTGCTTTTTCAAGTCTCTCGAGCTGCTCGCGTTTTCTTTGATCAACAAGTGCTTTGATCTCGGACGGAACCTTCGGAGGTTTTGGAAAGGTCTCCCTTTTCTTATCTTTCATGAACTTACGCATGAATCCGTTGAAATACGGCAGGGCCCCGCCGCCCCCGGTCATGTGCCGTCCTAAATTCACTTTCCTTTTTGGATTTCCGATCCAAACGCCCGTTGCGTATCTCGGCGTATAACCGATAAACCAGGCATCGGTCCAGTCATTAACGGTTCCGGTTTTTCCGGCCAGAGGATGACCCGCAGCGTTTGCACCCGAGGCTGTTCCGCCGCCCCGGGTTACGCCGCGCATCATTTCAACCATGGTCAATGCAACATATTCGCTGGTGACTTTGCTGGTGATCTTCTTTTTATCCCATTCCTCCAGAACTTTTCCATCGCGATCTAAAACCTTGCGAATCAAATGCGGCTCCATTCGAATGCCTCGGTTTGGGAAAACTGAATATGCAGATACCATATCGATCAATGAGGCTTCACTCGCACCAAGCGCCGAAGGCAGGCTTGGTGCCATCGGGTTGGAAATACCAAAACGGCGAACCATTTGCGCACCTTTTTGGATTCCAACCTGCTCAAGCAGATGAACAGCCGCCAAATTGTAAGACTTCGCGAGCGCTGTTTTCATTGGTACGTTCGGATGACTGGAGGTCCCGTTGTAATTGTGCGGTTGCCAACCTCCTCGCCGTATTGGAGCACCGCTTACCATTGTATCCGGAGTAAATCCATCTTCCACGGCTGCCGTATAAACATACGGCTTATAGCATGAACCGGTCTGCCTAAGCGCTTGAGTCGCATTATTAAACTTGCTGGTATGAAAATCGTATCCGCCGACCATTGCTACGACTTCTCCAGTTTTTGCATCAATCGTAGTCATGGCTGCCTGAACCTCGGGCGTTTGAGTAAGCTTAACTTTCAGCGTCTGATTCTCATCATCGACTTCCAGAATCTCGAATTCTCCCAGGTAACCCGGCTTGAGTTCCTTTTTCGGTGTACTGCGGCTCCTGCCCATATCTTTCGCTGTAAGATTCGCACTGTACTTTCCAAACCTAACCGTTGCCTGATCGGTAGTTTCATTTATACGCATCACCAATCCCTTGATGAATTCACCTTCCGCATATTCGTCCCCGTACCAATCGGCGTGTTTGAAAGTCTTAAGCTTGCGGTTTATAGCCTTTTCTTCTGTAAGGGGCTTGTTATCCTGATCCGTCAGAATATTGAGATATTCGGAACGCCACGGCTTTCCCCGGTCACAAGCTCGCAGTCGTTGTCTTACAACGCTGGTAGCTATTTTTTGGGCCTCAACGTTGATCGTCGTGTACACCTGCAGTCCGCCTTGAGCCACGCGAGTCGTATATTTATCTTCCAGATATTTGCGGATCTCTTCGACCGGGTAATCCCAGGCCGTCGATTTTGGAAGCGACTGGTAATAGGCCGAATCGGCTAGTTTGATCGGTTTTGCCTTCGCTTCATTTGCTTGGGCCTGGGTGATGTAACCGTATTTCGCCATTTGGTTTAATACGGTATTTCTCCGAATCAGGGCCTTCTTACTATTTCGCGTCGGTGAATACTCCGGAGATTTCGGAATCGCCGCAAGGAGCGCTGCTTCTTCTAAATTCAAGTCTTTCAGCGTTTTACCAAAATAGGTTCTTGCGCCGGCTTCGAATCCGTATGCGCCTGCACCGAGAAACACATAATTCATGTACATCTCAAGAATCTGACGTTTTGTATAAAAACGCTCGATCTCAAGGGCCATCATCCATTCGTTGAATTTTCGCGTGAATGTCCTGTCGCGGGACAAAAACAGGTTTTTTGTCAGCTGCTGCGTGATCGTTGAGGCCCCTTCGGTTTTCCCGGTGGACGCGTATTTCACCAAGACACCTGCCATCCGGTAGGGATCGATACCCATATGGTCGTAAAACCTTACGTCCTCAATCGCCAGAAGCGCATTCTCAACCAATGGCGGAATGTCTTTTTCCTTTATCGGTATCCGTTTTTCAATAGCAAACTCGGCGAGAACTGTTTCACCATCGTCGGCATATATTTTTGTCACCTGCGGCGGTCGATACGTCGCGAGTGCAGAAACCTCAGTCGCGTAACGCGAATTATTCAAATAATACGATCCCAGGATCCCTGTTAAACTTCCTGCGCAGAGGGCGAGGAGCAAGGCCGCCGGAAGCCAGACTATCGTCCAAATACCTCGTTTCTTGCTGGAAACCGATTTTACTTCTTTTGTACTAAATATGTTCGTATCTTTTGCCATAACCAATAAAAACCTCTAATTCACAAAACGCCTCATTTTAACACTAATCACGAATCCGATCGCAATGAATGTCGACAAAACCGCAGAAAGTCCTGCGCTCATCAATGGCAGGGGCACGCCAATAACGGGAAGAAATCCTAAGACCATCCCGACGTTGATAAATATTTGAAAAGCCAATCCGCCCACGATCGCCATGATCACAAGCATGCCGACCCGGTCCGGACACTGTTTTGCCCCGACAACCAGCCTCGACAAAAGGATCGCATACGCCAAAAGCAGCGATATACAGCCTACGAAGCCGGTGTTTTCCGCTGTCACCGCGAAAATGAAATCTGTATGGGGCTCCGGCAGAAACTTGAGCTCGCTTTGCGAAACACCCTTGTCACCCTTTATACCGGTTAACCTTCCTTTGCCGACAGTGATCATCGATTGAAACGTATGATACCCGTAACCCCGCGGATCAGCATTTTCGGGATCCAGGATCACTTCGATCCGCTCACGCTGATAACCCTTTATCAAACCCGTCTGAACACCGATCAGGTAAGCTACCGGGACAAAGACCAAGGTTGCCACGATGGTTAGTACGACGTAGCGCATTTTTACCGCGGAAAGAAATAGTGTCACGGCGAGCAAAGGGAAATATGTTAGAGCTTGCCCGGCATCCGGTTCAAGCATTATCAGCGCGATCGGCAGGGCCAGAATGCCGATTCCGACAAACAACTCGGATATTTTAAGCGCGCCAAGTTTTCGATTTCCAAAATACCTCGCGAGCATAAGAACAACCGGAATCTTCACAAACTCCGAAGGCTGAAAGCGCCCGATAAACGGTACTTGAAGCCACGCCCTTTGCCCGTTTATTTTCACGCCAAGTCCCGGTATCAGGACCAGTATCAACAATATCAGGCCGATCACATAGAATATCGGCGCCATATCGATCAGCCTCCGATAGTCCGTTGCGGCGACGACCGCCATTGCGATCAGCGCGATTACCAAACCGAATATCTGTTTCGACCAATAGGTTTGCGTGGGCTGGGCGTTGTAGATCTGCCAGACGCCAAAAGAGACAATAGCAATAGCCAAAAAGGCTGTCAGCCAATCAAAATCCCTAATCTGCCTTTTGTCGATAACCGAAGTCATATTGCCTTGCGCTCAAAAAACCCTAATTTTGCGGAACTCCGTTCTCCGAGGCCGCCACATTTTTTTCCTCATCCTCCACCGGAGGCGGACTACCGCCATTTACGTACGCCTGAAAAACATTCTTAACCGCCGGAGCCGCGTGGGTTCCTCCAAATCCCGCATTTTCTATGATCGCGATCACCGCGATCTCCGGGTTATAAGCAGGTGCGAACCCGACAAACCAGGCATGATCCTTCAATCTTCCACGGTCTTTTCCGAGCTCCGTCACCTGCGCAGTTCCGGTCTTGCCGGCAATCGGAAAATCAGTTCCCATTGAAATCCGACTCGCTGTTCCGCCGCCATTTACGACTGCCCACATTCCATCTAAAACCAATTTGTTTTGCTCCGGCGTCATCTCCACAGTCCTCAATTCCGGGTGTTTATACGTAAAACCCTCACGTCCTTCGACATAATTCGACGCCCGCTTTTCACCTATCGCGGCGCTGGGCTTAAATTCTTTTAATAAATGAGGAACATATAGTTTTCCGCCAACGCCGACACTCGAGACCGCTCTGAGCATTGAGATCGGGGTTACATCAACGGTGACCTGTCCGATCGAAGCAAATACCGATTCGATATCTATCCATTTGCCCCCGTAGCGTTTTTCAACGATCTTTCGATAATATTTCGGAGTTCGACTGATCTTTTCGTTGGGAAGATCAACGCCGGTTCGCTTGTCATATTCAAAATCTTCCACCAGATCGACAAATCCTTCGATACCCATTTTTAGTCCGAGACGATAATAGTAACCATCACAGGACTTGGAGATCGCATATTTCAGCGGCGGTGTTCCATGGCTGCCCATGCACCTGGTAAACTTATTGCCGATCCTGATCCCGCCGCCGCAGAGGAGATTCGAACTAGCCACAGTGATCTTGTTTTGCTTTAAGCCTGCTACCGACATCGGGATCTTCCAGGTCGAACCCGGCGGATAACGCCCCTGAATAGCGCGGTTGTATAGCGGACGCTCCTCATTCTGCCAGTACGCGGCGATCTGTGCACGCCCTTCTGTTGTGGCACTGCCCTGAACAAAAACATTCGGATCAAACGAAGGAGCTGAAGCCATCACGAGAATTTCGCCATTTCTTGGATCCGTAGCAATTATTGAGCCTCTGTTCGTAGCAGAATCTCTTAGCTCCTGTTCGGCCGCACGCTGTAGATCAAGATCGATCGTTAAAACGAGGTCTTGTCCGGCTTGCGGGGGAACCGATTCTATCTCGCTCTGAATCCGGCCGCGGCTGTCAACAATGACCTTTCTGTAGCCGGGAGTGCCGCGAAGAAATTCGTCGTAATTCTGCTCGACGCCTCCCTTACCAATAATGTCTCCCGGACGAAAGCCCTTTTCCTGATATTCAGGTTTTTCCAGATGTTTTGGGCTGATCTCTCCGACGTATCCAATTACATGCGCAAGTGTTTCGCCAAGCGGATAATACCTTTGCGGCTGAAGCTGTATTCCAAGCTCCGGATATTCTAAAGAATGTGTTTCGACCCAGGTGATATCCCGAAGCGTGGCATTTTCCTTTATTACCATCGTTTCGTAATCTGGTCGTTTTTTGAGCAAATTTATTCGATCTCGCAAGAATTCGGTTTCAATTCCAAGGCCATTTGCATACTCCTCTATCCTGTTTTCTGCTTTTACATCTTTTATTGGCTCGTGGGTCAGAGTCACGTTGTACGTCGAGCGGGAATCGACCAAGAGATTGCCCTTGCGGTCAAAAATGGCGCCGCGCGGGGCAGGGATCCTGATGATCCGAATCCGCTGGTTTTCCGCCCGCTCCTCATAATCGGAGCCCTTGTTGATTTGGAGATGATAAAGGCGTATTCCAAGAACAGCGAGCAGGATGAATGCGATCACCTGAATGGTGCCGATTCTAAGATATAGATTTTGGGAATAATCGTGTAGTTTCATGTCGCTGGTTCGTAGTAAAACACGGTTTATTCTCTTAGGGTTTTCGTCCGAGCCTAATCGGATTTCGCCGGCGTGTCTCTCTCCTCGGCGCAAAGAAATCACGCTTTCTTCGTTTTAGGGTTTCCGAGGAAAAACTATCCAGGAATAGATAGATGAATGTGCCCGCGATCGTCGTTCCAACCAATGTGTACGCCATCGTGATAAACAATGAGCCTAGTGGATCCTGCCCCAAAAGCCGGTGCATACCATAATAAATCAAATCGTCCAACAAACAAGCTCCAGCTATGACGGGGATTCTCAATAAAAGGTTGTCCAAATATACCCTTCGTGCGATCTCTGAAACAACGAATGCGACCAGGGTTTTCGAGAAAGCATTCGAGCCGAGAAGCCCTCCGCTCATCGCATCTACGGCAATACCGGCGATCGTTGCAAACAGAAGTGCTTTTATCGAGTTTCGCTGGAGCGCAGCATATACGACGATGATCAATGGAAAATCAATATAGGTAAGCGGCTCAGCGACGTTTCTAAGCGTCAACTGAAGTAATATGGCGATGATCAAAGCTATGGTTATTTTTAGCTGTTCCATTTTCTTTTAAAGCCCTAATCTTCCGAATCGGTGTTGCTGTTTGCCATCTCCTCCTTTTTGACCGCGTTCGGCAGCGCTTTCTCATATTTGGGGCGCGGCGGCGGCGTATATAGAAGGATCGCAACCTCCTGCATTGAGCTTATTCTCGCGGTTTGCCGGATAAAGATCTGGTGCGGCATCGTGGCGGAACCCGTCCGAACTTCCTCGATCTCACCTAGTTTCAATCCCGGCGGATAAACTCCGCCCTGTCCCGTTGTATAAACGATATCTCCTTTCGCGACAGGCACATATCCGGGAACGTAGTCCATTTCAAGCCTTCCCTTCTCACCTTTTCCTCTTACGACCCCTAATGCGTTTGATGAACCGAGCTCCCCTATGATCGCACCAAGCCCCGCTTTATCCGCCGTGATCAAATTGATCTGTGAATTCAGCGGGCTTACGGCCGTAACCCTGCCAACCAATCCGCCGTCCACAACGATCGGCATATTTAGTTTGACGCCATCTATACTACCCCGATTTATCACGGCTGCATTAAACCAGGCAGACGGATCTCTTCCGATGATCTGCGCGGTCAGGATCTTATATTCCGATTTTTGTTTTAGGTCGAGCAGGGATTTCAGTCTCTTATTCTCAACGGCAAGTTCTTTGTTTTCCTGAACTTCAACCTCAAGCTCTTGAATTTTTTTCTGGAGTTTTTCGTTTTCCGTCTCGGCAGACCGTAGATTGGCAAGATATACAAAGAAATTGTTTACGGCGCTTCCGGCATAGGTTATCGGAGATTGAACAAAGTTTGCCGCCGCCAGCGTCCAGACTCTGATGACCCGCTGCTCATCGTCAGCCCGCGCATCGTATGCCATCAAGATAAAGTTACCGAGAAGCAAAACAAGCAATAGCCAGGGTGTCATTCTCCATACTTCTTTTTGACTTCTCTCTACTGCCATTCTTGAGTCTTGAAAGTCTGGGAAGTCTAGGAGGTCCAGGAAGTGACAAATTTCTGCTCGACTCCCTAGACTGTCTGGACTTCCCCAACCATTAACTTCCGGTCATTAAGGAATTGTCCCATTTCACGCGTTTTAGGAGTTCGATATCCGAGAGCATTTTTCCTGTTCCAAGCACAACTGACGAAAGTGGATCATCTGAGACAACTACCGGCAGACCCGTCTCGACCATTAAACGTTTGTCAAGGTTCTTGAGAAGTGCGCCGCCACCGGTCAAAACGATCCCGCGCTCAACAATGTCTGCAGACAATTCTGGCGGGGTTCTTTCAAGCGCAACACGCACGGCATTTACGATCGCTGAAACTGAATCCGAAAGCGCTTCCCGGATCTCCTCATCGGTTATTGTGATCGTTTTCGGTATTCCTTCGATCAGATTACGCCCTCGAACTTCCATTGAAAGCGGCTCTTCCAAAGGAAAGCCCGACCCAAGTGCGATCTTAATTGCCTCAGCGGTTCGTTCGCCAATTAGCAGATTATATTTTCTCTTTATGTACTGGGTAAGCGAATCATCCATTTCGTTACCGGCAATGCGTACCGCTCTTGAATACACTATCCCGGAAAGAGATATTACAGCGATATCGGTCGTACCGCCGCCAATATCCACCACCATATTTCCGTGCGGCTCGGTGATCGGTAATCCGGCGCCGATAGCTGCCGCCATCGCCTCCTCGACAAGATACACCTCGCTTGCCTTCGCACGATAAGCCGAATCTTCTACGGCGCGTCTTTCAACCTGGGTGATCTCGGAGGGAATTCCGATCACAACACGCGGACGAACCCAGGATTTTCCGTTGTGGGCTTTCCGAATAAAATGCTGAAGCATTTTTTCGGTGACCTCAAAATTTGCGATAACTCCATCTTTCATCGGACGTATCGCCACTATATTGCCGGGTGTTCTCCCAAGCATCTCCTTCGCGTCGCGTCCGACCGCCTCAACCTGATTTGTGACCTTGTTGATCGCAACGATCGAAGGTTCGCTTACAACGATGCCCCGGCCCCGCGCGTATACGAGGGTATTGGCCGTACCCAGATCGATTGCAAGATCGCTGGAAAATAAACTAAATAAAGACTTAAATGCCATTCTTTTAAATAAATATCTTTCCTAAATTTTGTTCTTAAAATGTCTGATTTGAAACGTAAAATGCAACATCTTCGGTCTCACTAATACTCAAATCGGGGCGTATTTCACCTCAAACACTTAACCATCAAGCATACACTAAAGAGGGGTCGATTTTCCATCATCGAAGCCTAAATATCGAGTTTTTTTGAAAAAAAATTGCGACCGCACATGTGTATAAACTGAATGGGTCGAAGTGCGGCCTTGAAACCGTGTTTACTTGCGCAACCTGGTCTCAACTTCGTTCGCTTTCAGCGAATTCCCGGTAGCTTTTTGAAGCTCAGCGATAGACTTGTTTAGCTCGATCTGTGATTGGACCTCAAGACTTCGGGCTTTCACAAACGCCGTTTGGCGCTCCAAAACCTTGTAGATATCTGACAACCCGGCGTCTAGCTTTCTCTTTTCTGATTCGTATTGCTTCTCACTGTTTTCCCGCGAGATAGCGGCGGCCCTGAGCCTAGCTTCAGCGGTTCTTAAAGACTGCATCGCATTTCTCACGTCCATTTGGATGACCTGTTCGATCCGATCTTTTTGAAATCTAAGCTTATCGGCCTGGACCAGGGTTTTGCCCAAATTCGCTTTTGTTGTTCGGTTGCCGAAAAGCGGAAGATCGATCTGGACTCCGATTCGGTAGGTCGGATATCGATTGAGCAGGATATCTGTGAACGTACTCTGGGTACCGCCGGTAAAGGCTTGGGCACTTTCAATGATACGAGCGTTTTGTTCGGCAATAGCCGCAAGGCATACGGCGGCTGCAGGGTCCGACTGGCATTCAGACGGCTGAAATGGTGTCTCAAAATTTCTATTGAATTTGCCCGATATTCCGGTCGAGGAGTAGCTCGCCGTCAAATCAACCTTAGGTCTATTTTGCTCTTTGTAAAACTCCCGATCGATCTCGTTTATTTTCGCAGCGACCTCGTTTGACTCCAACTCAGGCCGGTTTTCAAGCGCCGAATTAAGCGCTTCGGTTAGTGAGATCTTTGGAATTTTTAGTGCGACCGGATCTGTCGGAACGATCGCATCACTCCACAAAATATCATTCCGGTTTTTCGCAATGTAGCTTTTTAGTATGTTCTCGGCACGATTAACAGTTTCGAGTGCGGCGTAAACCGATTGCTCAAGATTGGCAACCTGTGTCTCTGCAGCGACTACTCCGATCGGGGCCAATACTCCTTCGGCGACAAGCCTTTTGTTATGCGCCAATTGCTCTTTGGCATCACGCACACCATCACGCTGCACCTGCAGATTCTTTAGCGCAAAGGTTAGATCCCAGTACGCCCTCTGAACATTTGCCGTGATTTCTATTGCCTTTTGGCGAAATTGCGTGTCAGTTAAGGAAAGGTTTTTCCGCGCGATCTCGATCAGCCGCCGCTGATTGTCATTCTTCCTACCGCGCATTAATGGCTGTACTATTCCAACGGTAAAACTCGTGTTGTTTTGCGGGCTCAGAATCGAGATCGTGTTGTTTGTCCCCAGCCGTTGGTTATCTACCTCCGCATAATATTTTGTTCCAAACTCCTTGATCGATGCCTCATAGCGTATGTTTCCAACGAGCGAATCGCTTGTCGTCGTCTGGTTAGAACTGAAAATACTTATGTTCGGGGTCGTCGCACGCTCATAAAACGTCTGCCCGGTTATTCGCGGCTCATAACTTCCCCCGGCAGCCTTCAAATCAAACTCGGCGATTTTCACGTCCTGCCGCGTTACCTCAATATCGATATTATTCTCAAGCGCCTTTACGATCGCCTCACGGAGTGCCAGTGGCTTCTGAGACATCATATCAACGCCGACTCTTCCCAGATCGGGCAGATCGCGATCTTTCGATTCGTAGCCGCGAGCGATCGGCGGAACACCTTTTAATTTTTCGGGCCGTACATCCTGTTTATCCTTAACAGGCTTCAAATCGTCTTTGACTAGCGGTGTCGGAGTAGGCGCGGTATTTTGCGCTTTCGAATCGCCAAAACTAAACAAAACGAATACTGCGGTCAGTATCGCGTATAAGATTTTTCGATCAAACTGCTTCATAATCAACTACCGTAACGCCAGCGTCCCGCTGGCTGCCGTGGCGGCCGTCTCGCCGCCACCCTTAAATACAATGCACTAAGAACTCATTCCGTGAACAAGATGCTGACACGACAGCCCCGAGACGGTCTGCACTACGTAATAAACTGCGTATAAATAAATCCACCCAAAATAAAGATCAAGCCCCCGATCTCGCCAACGATCAGGCCATACATAAAATATGTGGTCACAAAATTTCGCTCGCTAAACATATTCTCGGTTCGGTTTAAGTAGCCTTCCTTCATATAACCGACAACCGTGATCGCAAAATAAGCAAATGGGAAAGCTACAACAACGATCTGCCAAAACTCAGTAAACGGAGAGAAGTAGATCAGGGCCGCTATCACCAGGCACGCAAAACTGTAAAAAAACGATGTCCGATGGGCAATATCAACATAGGCAGGCGCACGGTGGTCCGGCGAAGTCATGATCTTTGCGTACTTCCAGATTCCGGTGATCATTCCGTTTAACAGGAATAGTCCCGAGACAAGCAAAGAAATTTTCACCGCCGGCGGCAAGGTCATTTCAAACCCTCCGTATGTTTTTTTAACGCTTCACTCATTAATTGATGGCCGCTCCCGGCCCAAATTCGACTTTTTCCTCCAATGCCTTTAGATCCAGCGTCTTACACGCTTCTTGTAATTCAAATACTCCGCCCCGAATTTTTGCTCAAGATACTTCTCTTCACGTAAAACCACCCCAAAATGGATCACAAGCAAAACCAGTATCAACGGCGGTAAAAGCCACAACGAATTTAATACAAAGGTAATTCCCAGGTATATAAAGATCAGGGCGATGTAAACCGGATTTCGGCTTATCCCGTAAATTCCGCTGCTCAAAATAGCCGTCGTCGGTTTCCAGGGTTCGATATTCGTTTCGGCTTTTGCCATATTCGAGCGCGCAACAAATACGATCGCGAGCCCGAAAACACAAAGCGTTCCACCCAATATGTAGCCGACAAACTTTGGCAAAAAAAGAAACGGATAAAACCAACTGATCACGCCGCCGATAAGGAGCCCGCTAAGAAAAATCAAAGGCGGTGGAGCGACTACTCCCGGATTGTCTTTATTGTCGGTCATCCTGATTTTTTACAAACCCCTCTCTCCAAAAGCTCTCGGCTTTTCCTAAACCTATTTCCCAAACAGATTCGATATGGAACTCACTGATTCCACCGTTTTGCGTCTGACAACCTCCATCCCCTTATTCATACTCTGAAAGATCTTTAAGTTTCCAATGTCATCAAAATAGGAGTAGAAAACCGGAACCGCGAGAAGGGTTAGGAGCAGGCAAAGTGCCTGACCGCCAACGATCAATACTCCCACCGAACGGTTTGTCGCCGCTCCGGCGCCGGAGGAAAGAACCAGCGGCGTCATGCCCGCAATAAGCGCGATCGTGGTCATCAGGATCGGACGCAGACGATCCCTATTTCCCTGCAAAATGGCATCTTCCCGACTTAGACCCTGCTCGCGTAAATTGCTGATGTGATCGATCACCAGAATCGCATTCTTTTTAACCACACCGAAAAGCAGCAGTAATCCCAAACCCGAGAATATATTTACGGTCTGCCCTGCGATCAATATCGATAAGATCCCAAAGGGAATCGCAATTGGAAGCGTCAGCAGGATCGTGACCGGATGGATAAATGATTCAAACTGTGCGGCAAGAACGATGTACATAAATATGAACGATAGTGCGATCGCTAACGCAAAATACATTCCGGCCTTACCGAGTTCCTTTGATTGCCCAACATAGCTCGCACGGTAACCCGCCGGGATGTTCAGATCTTTTACCGCATTGTCCAGATCATTTGTGAT
>JABDJV010000282.1 GCA_013003295.1 Pyrinomonadaceae bacterium
CAGTGTTTCAGGTATGAACTACTGGCCCGGGCACTTGAAAAAGATGTGACCGAAAAAAGCGCTAGCGATGAATGTGTTTTGATTGAAAGGTTAGGACAGGAGATAAAGATCGTCGTAGGAAGCGCGATGAATATTAAAATAACTCACCAGGAAGATCTGATCCTGGCCGAGACTCTGCTCAGGGAATTGTCTGCGGCGAAATAGCGTTAGTTTATGTATCGAGTCGGATTTGGAAATGATATACACGAGCTTAAGGAAGGCAGGATCCTTGTACTGGGCGGAGTCGAGGTTCCGTCCGACGTCGAAGCCGTCGGCCATTCTGACGCTGATGCACTCCTGCACGCGGTCACGGATTCGATCCTGGGTGCGTTGGCATTGGGCGATATCGGCTCCCATTTTTCAGAAAAGGACAAACGGTGGGAAGGCGCCGATAGCGAGATCTTCTTGAACGAAACGGTCAAAATGATGCGGGAAAAGGGGTTTGAAGTCGAAAATATCGATTCGACGATCAGCCTCGAAAAACCGAAGCTTCGAGAACAAATCGAGTCAATGCGCAGCAATCTATCAAGGCTATTGGGAGTGAATATCGATCAGGTGAGTATAAAAGCAAAAACAGGCGAGGGGTTTGATGCCGTCGGTACACGACAGGCGATCAAAGCCGAAGCCTGCATTCTACTTAAAAAAGTCTAGACCTTACCGGTAATAACTTCCATCGATTTCAAGACCATACCTTTCGGCAATTCTCAAAACCTGATCCCACGTCTCATTAATTTCGCCGCTGTCGTCAGACAAATTCATCGTAGACGAGTTTGGGTTGCTAAGATTATCAAACGACTTCAGGTATATGGCACGATTTTTCCAAGCACTCATGTGTTTGCGCCAAGCATACTGAAAATCTCTCGGCAATCCCGCGTCGCTCAAGTTCGATGATTTTTCAACGTACCTTATAACCGCGGAACGATAGGCGGGGCTTTTATCGAGTGAAGAGATATTCCTTTCGGTTTGAAAAACGCGGCGCGCTTCAACGTGTCTTGGAATACCATTCGCAATGTCCCGTTTCAGCAGGCGCTTTATCTTGTATGTAGTTGCCGAACTCTGATGACGAACCCGGTACTTTGATGACTCAACTTCCGCTTGTGGAAAGCCAAAAAGTAGTCCAACAAGCGTCGAGGAGAGGCCAAAAGTTAAAGTAAAAGCGACAATTCCTAGTAAGATTTTCATAATGTTACTCCTATTATGCTACATCTGGGACGAAAAGGAAAAATTATTTTGCTAAATATGCGAGCAATAATTTTGGTAAATCTAACTTCAATAAAGTAAATTAGTTGCATGCGTCCACAGGATATAATTACGAAGAAACGAGACGGCAAAAGGTTGTCCGAAGAGGAAATTTCTTTTTTTATAAAAGGGGTTACTGACGGAAGTTGGGCGGATTATCAAACGACTGCCCTGATCATGGCAATGTTTCTTAACGAACTGGACTCGGAGGAACAGTCGTATATCACCCAGGCGATGTTGAATTCGGGTGACGTTCTGGATTTTTCGGATATAGATAAACCAAAAGCGGATAAGCATTCTACCGGAGGTGTCGGCGACAAGACCTCTTTGATAATTGCGCCGCTTGCTGCTTCATGCGGGATCGCCGTTCCGATGATCTCGGGCCGGAGTCTCGGACATACTGGCGGCACGCTGGACAAGCTGGAATCGATCAAAGGCTTTAATGTAAACCTTTCGACAGCGGAGTTTAAGAGAATTGTTAAAGAATGCGGCTATGCGATGGCTGGGCAAACGGCGGACATCGCGCCGGCGGACAAGAAGATCTATGCTCTCAGGGATGCTACGGCGACCGTTTCTACCGTTCCTTTGATCGTGGCCTCGATAATGTCAAAGAAATTGGCGGAAGGCTTGGACGCTTTGGTTCTGGATGTTAAGACGGGAAACGGCGCTTTTATGAGCGAATTCGAAAATGCGAAGCGGCTTGCCGAAGCAATGGTTGAGACAGGGAACTCATTTGGCGTAAAAACGCAAGCACTTATTACCGATATGAATCAGCCGCTTGGAAAATATGTCGGCAACGCGCACGAGGTCTTCGAATGTGTGAAAGTTTTGCGGAACGAGATTGATGATCAAATGAAACCAATGCTGGAAGTAGCGCTCGAATTGGCCTCGCGTATGCTGCTTCTTTCGCATGTTAGCGAATCAACGGCGCAGGCGAAAGAATTACTGGTCGAAAAAATTGAGAGCGGTGAGGCCTTAGAGAAATTTAGGAAAAACCTTGTGATGCAGGGAGGAACTCCCGAGATTTGTGATGAACCGGGTTCTTTGCTTGATCGCAATTTGTTTAAATTGCGAATTGAATCCAAACGCGACGGTTTTGTCAGTAAGATTGAAACAACCAAAATCGGAAAGGCGATCTCTTATATAGGAGGCGGGCGTTTGAAAGCAGGGGATTCGATCGATCATTCTGTCGGGTATGCTTGCGAGGCGAAACTTGGCGATGAAATTCGAAGGGGAGAGGCACTGGGTATGCTTTTCTGCCGAGATAAAAATCAGGCTGATTCGATTAGCGAAAAGTTAAGAAGTGCGTATAGAATAGCCGATATAAAACCCAGGAAAAAAGATTTGATAAAGGACGTAATATGAAGAGAACGATAGCAGTCGTATTCCTATCATTGTTAGCGCTGTGCTTTGGCGGCTGCACAGCAACCGACGCGGAGGAAGATAATGGCAAGATCAGGGTTGGGATCGTATTCGACATTGGCGGCAAGAATGACCGCTCATTCAACGCCGCTGCCTGGGAAGGTGTACAGAGGGCCGAGAAAGATCTGGGTATTGTTTTACGCGACGTTGAACCCGGGAATCCAACCTCCATTGAACCGGCAATGCGCGCTTTTGCAGAGAAACAATTCGACCTGATCATCGGTGTCGGATTCGCACAGGGACCGATCATGCAGAAGGTCGCACGCGATTATCCCAATATTAAATTCGCGATCGTTGACGGGGTGATTTTTGAGGAAGACGGCAAAACGCCGAAAAAGAATGTCGCTTCACTTGTGTTTCGGGAGCATGAGGGCTCTTATCTTGTCGGAATGATCGCTGCCGAGAAATCAAAAACCGATACGCTTGGATTCGTTGGCGGGATGGACATCCCTTTGATCCACCGGTTCGCAACCGGGTATGAAGAGGGGGCAAAATCGGTAAAGCCTGATATACGCGTGATCAAGAATTATGTAGGTGTCACTGATCATGCGTGGAACAATCCTGGAAAAGGAAAGGAACTCGCACTTGCCCAAATCGAAAAAGGAGCTGATGTGATCTTTACCGCCGCTGGGAATTCCGGTCTTGGAGCGTTTGACGCAGTTGAAAAGTACGGGAAAGATGAAAACGGCACCGCTAAAAAATTTGTCATCGGCGTTGATTCGAATCAAAACGGACAGAAGCCGGGCTATGTTTTAACTTCAATGGTCAAAAGGGTAGACAATGCTGTTTATGACGTAGTTAAGGAAATCAGAGACGGAAAGTTTAACGGCGGCTTTCATGTCTTCGGACTCGACAAAGACGGTGTAGCTTACGCGATGGATGAATACAACAGAAGTTTGATCCCTGAAGAAGTAATAAAGAAGGTGGAAGCAGCGCGGCAGAAGATCGTGGATGGGGAGATCAAGGTTACCGATGCCATGGCGAATTAACAAATTTTTCTGGTAGAAATCTCATGCGACAATATTTAAACCTCAACAATCTAATTTTGTTCACAACCGGCCTGGCGTTGATGTTGTGGGGTTTTTGGACAGTATATCGAACCAGGCAGTATCTTTTCGGGGGCTCGATTTTTCTGATAGGATTTGGAAATATCTTATTCGGAGCAACGAATGGATTTACGGATCAAACGCCATGGGGACGTTTCTTTTTTAAAACCGCACTGTTTTCCTACTTATTTGGCTTTTTGACTTTTGTCTATACGATGAGACGCACGATAGGACTATTCTAATGATCGAACTCAAGAATATAACCAAAACATTTGGTGATGTGGTAGCCAACGACAACGTTTCGATGGAGGTTCATAAGGGAACGATTCACGCCATCGTTGGTGAGAACGGCGCTGGGAAATCCACGATCATGAGGATCGCTTACGGTTTTTACGAAGCGAATTCGGGCGAGATCTTCATCGACGGGAAGGCCGTTAAGATCAAGAATCCCCATGACGCAATCGACCTCGGAATCGGAATGGTTCACCAACATTTTATGCTGGTCGATACCATGACCGTTGCGGAAAATATCATTCTGGGTGCTGAAACCGGGGGAATCGCAAGTCTAGATCTTGAAAAGGCGAATCAGGACATATTGGCTTTATCGAACGAACTTCGTCTGGGTATCGATCCTAAAGCTCTGATCGAGGATTTGTCAGTTGGACAGCAGCAAAAGGTAGAACTGTTGAAAGCCCTCTACCGAAACGCCTCGCTCTTGATTTTGGATGAACCGACGGCTGTTTTGACACCGCAGGAGGTTGAAGACTTTTTTGAGATCCTTCGGCGCATGAAATCGCAGGGCAAAACGATCGTCATTATCACTCATAAATTGGAAGAAGTTTTAGCGATATCGGATGAAGTGACGGTAATGCGAGACGGGAAATCGGTCGGTTTTGTGAAGACATCCGAAACCTCCAGAGAGGAACTGGCAAAAATGATCGTCGGGCGAGAGGTGCTTTTGAGAGTAGAGAAGGAAGATGCGGACCCAAACGAGCCGGTACTTGCGCTGGATGATTATGAGATTAAAGGAAGACATGGCTTAGCTGTCAAAGGCGTTTCATTTAAGGTGCATTCCGGCGAAATTGTCGGTATCGCCGGAGTCGATGGAAACGGGCAAACTGAGTTGGTCGAGGCGATCGCGGGTCTGGTTTTGCCGGGCAACCAAAGCGGAGGCATTTACTTTGAAGGCAAAGATATCTCAAAGACCACTGCGCGAAAACGAAAAGAGCTTGGAATTGGTCATATCCCTGAAGACCGGCATAAGCGCGGATTGCTGTTAAACTCTGATCTTTCTGAGAATTCGATACTCGGAGTTCATTACAGGCAGCCGGCGGCGACCAAAATCGGAATGCTCGACAGTTCGGGGATAAAGGCCCGCACTCTGGAAATAATTAACGATTTTGATGTACGACCTCCGAATCCGAATCTCACGGCAAAATCACTTTCCGGCGGAAATCAGCAAAAGCTTATAATTGGCAGGGAATTCGAACTCAATCCGAAACTGCTGCTGGTTTCCCAACCGACTCGCGGTGTTGATATTGGTGCTATTGAATTTATCCATCGAAAGCTGATCGAGATGCGCGATGCCGGAACAGCGGTCTTATTGGTTTCTGCTGAGCTTGAGGAAGTTACCGCGCTTGCTGATCGGCTGCTGGTGATCCGTGAAGGCGAGATCGTCGGGGAAGTTGATCCGAAGGTCGCGTCGGTTGAAGAGATCGGATTACTTATGACGGGCGGAGATTAAACATAGCCGCGGAATAACGATCAAGATCCCATCCCGGAACACTTTAAAAGAACCGCTTTATCGATGAATGAAATATTAAGTACGATATCCGAAATTACGGATACGATCGCTGATTCGGATCGGCCTCTGAGTTCGTTTCAGCTTGAAATAATGGACTACAGTCTGCTGCTCAGACGTACATTGCTTGCAGAGAGGTCCGAGTTTATTAAGCAGCGGGAGTTGAGTGTTTCCTCAATCATTGATTCGGGCGCCGCTCTCAGTCCCTGGAAGGCAGCGTCAGTTGTAGATGACCGAATCCGAACTGCAGCATTTATTCGAGGCTGTATCAAAGCAATTGAGTTTGCGCTGGACAAGAATCCGAAAAGACCGCTGCATCTCGTCGAGGCCGGATGCGGCCCTCTCGGGGCGTTGGTTATTCCATTGCTGGCGAGATTTTCGTCCGACGAACTCGAAGTCAGCGTGATCGATTTGCACCAGGAATCGATCGATTCTTTTTGTCGGCTGATTGAAGCAGTCGGCCTATCGGATCGGATCAGACAGGCCGTTTGCGGCGATGCGACCCAAGTTCGGCTTGATTCGGACTTTGATCTGGCGTTATCAGAGACGATGTGTGCAGCGTTGACGACTGAACCACAGGTTTCGATCGCCCGTGCGTTCGTTCGTGAGAATCCGGAGACAACACTGCTTCCGGAGTCGATCAGGGTTAACCTGACGCTGATGAACTGGGCCGCCGAGTTGGAAGAATTTCCACACAAGGTACTGGACCGGATCGAAATCGGGCAGATATTCGAGTTGAATAGAAAATCGGCTCTTGAGCTTGAGGAAATTGATGGATGTCTTCCGGCCGCCCGTTTGACGATCCCGGAACATGATCCGGTTTTTCTTCCAAGCGTAACTACCGAGGTTGAGATCTTTAACGGGGTGGTCCTTTCGAACTACGACTCTGAGATTTCGGCGCCGATGCAGCTTCCGGTTAATCCCAAAGATCTAAAACCGGGCGACGAAATCCAGTTTAGATATCGGATGGGCGATACGCCGTGGATCGAGTGGACCATCAACGATTCTGAATTGGCGTAGGGTTTGCCCGATCAGGATCCGTTGATAAAGCTAACGAGCTTATCCACCGCAGACTGCAGATTTTCAATCGAAGTAGCATAGGACAAACGTAAAAAGCCGTCTGCTCCAAATCCTTCCCCGTCGGTTGTTACAACGTGGGATTCTGTAAGCAATTTATTCGAGAAATCAGCCGATGTCGCGTATCTCTCTCCCAAAAAACTTCTCACGTCAATAAAGGCATAGAAAGCTCCCTCGGGCATCGAAACTTTCAAACCGTCAATTTCCTTTAGCGCGGGGATCAGCCAGTCACGTCTCTTCTTATATTCCGATAGCATCTCATCGACCGCTTTCATAGATCGCTCCCGGTTCTCGAGTGCGCGTGCGCAGGCATACTGGACAAATGAAGTTGGATGCGTCGCGGAGTGGCTCTGCAGTTTTATCATTTGCTTTGTCCAGGCTTTATTTGTGATCGTATAGCCGATTCGCCAACCCGTCATTGCATAAGTTTTGGAAAAGGAGCCGGCAACGCAGACGTATTCCAGATATTCGGCCGGAAGACTTGCGGCTGCAAAGATATCAGCCGGCGGATATACAAAAAGGAGGTAGCATTCATCGGTAAGAACGTAGACGCCCTTTTCAATGCATACGTCGATGATCTTTCGCATTTCGTCGCCCGGAACGACGCGGCCGGTCGGGTTGTTAGGCGAATTTATTATCAGCAGTTTCGTTTTATCGGTTATCGAGGCCCTTACCTGATCAGCCGTTAATACAAAATCCGTTTCTTCAGTTTCAATATAAACATTCTTTGCTCCGCAAAAATTCACGATCTCCGGAAAAGTAACCCAGTAGGGTTTCGGGATTAAGACTTCGTCACCGGGATCCACAATAGTCGCTACTGCGTTAAAAAGCGCTTGCTTTCCGCCGCATGCAGCGGCAACCTCTGACGGCGTGAATGAGGCATCAAATTCAGCAGCGTAGTAGTCTGAGATCGCTTCTTTAAATCCCTTAAGTCCCGAGGCTGGAGTGTACTTGGTAACCCCTTTCTGCAGGCCTTCCCAGGCGTAATCTTTGATAAATTGCGGGGTATCGAAATCAGGTTCCCCGACGGTCAGATCAATAACGTCAAATCCCTTTTCGCGAAGATCTGTTGCCGCCTGAGCGGCTTTTAGAGTTGACGACCCATGCATGCTTTGAACGTTTTGTGAAAAAGGAGAGCGATTTGTCATAACTATATCTGCTTTTGTTGGAATCCGAGCCGCTCAGTGGGTCAGCTATTCAGTTTCTCGCGCATCTTTTCTTCGACCAAATCGGGAATCAAACCCTCTACCCGGCCGCCGAGTGTGAAAACCTGTTTAACGAGGCGCGACGAAACGTAGGAGTATTCTTCAGCCGCCATCAAAAACACTGTTTCGATCTCTGGTTCCAAACGCCGGTTCATCAGCGCCATTCTTAGCTCGTATTCGTAATCAGAAACGGCTCGGATGCCGCGAAGGATAGCGGTCCCGTTTCGGCTTTTGACATAGTCAACCAGTAAGCCTTGAAAACTCTCAACGACCAATTTACAGCCTTTTGAATCAAATCCTTCAAAGACTTCATCGATCATCTCGCATCTTTCTTCCGGCGAGAACATAGGATGTTTATCAGGGTTATTGAGAACACCGATGATTATTTCATCAAATAGGTCTATGCTTCGTTCGACAATGTCCAGGTGCCCGTTTGTTAAGGGGTCAAATGACCCCGGGAAGATCGCTCGCCGCATATGGTTAAAATTTTTGCTCCAATAGTTTTTTGGCTTTTGCCTTGGCTTCCTCGTGCTCGGGGATGAAATCCGGGTCTGCCTTCATTGCTAAAACATATTGCAGCTGCTTCTTAGCTTCGGCATCCTTATTTACCGCCAGATAGGCTTCACCCAGATGAAGTCGTATATAGGAATTCTCTTTATTCAATTCCAGCGCCTTTTCCAGATATTCAACAGCTTTTTCTGCGCTTCCGCCGCCCAGCCCTCGTGATCCCAGTTCCAATTGTCCGAGGCCGTCGTAGGCGCTTGCACCCTGATAATTAGGATCGATCTCAATCACTTTTTTCATTGCCTGTCGAATTTTCTTGATCGACACAACCCCGACGGTAACCGGGCTGCGCTTTGATTGATTCCCTAGAATCGCGGCGTACCAAAAATACCCGTCAGGTTTACTTGGCTCGAGCCGCTTTGCAATTTTCGCCGACGTTAGGCCGCGTTTTAGAACCTTCTGAGCTTCCGTTTCGTCGATATTTTCCCGGCTCCCGAGAAAATAGGAAAACTGTGCAAATTTCCATTCGACGTCGAAATTTCGATTATCAGGATCGCGTGCTTTTTCGAGGAGTTTTATGGCCTCGCGCACTTTGTCCAGGTCTTTTCTTTGGTCATACAACCCTTGTGCCTTTTGAAGCGCCTCAGATGGTTCGATCTTCGGCCGTGTTCCCGCGATCTCGTTGTCTGCGGAACTGATCGAGGTGCAGCCGGAAAGCAATAATATCGTAAGAAATACAAGTAATTGATATTCGCGTTTATACATTGTAATTACATTTTGGCAAGATTTTTGTAAACTTTTTAAAAATGACCCGATTTTGCCATTTGGAAGGTTACCAAATCTTGAAATCTCTGTTATATTTCTACTTCTTAATTAACTAATTTGACTGAGTAAGTTTATCAGCAATGGCGAAAAAATCACAAGCGGCATCATTTTACGACCTGGAAGGAACTTTGGTTAGCACAAACCTTGTGCATACCCTTGGCTTCTATGCGCGGAGGCAGCAGGGGCTATTTTCGACGATAAAGAAGAGCGTCAGCACGGTTGCGAAGCTCCCCCTGTTCGGCGTTACGGATCTTTACAGCCGCAATGTGTTTAACGAATTCTTTTTCCAGAGCTACAAAGGCGAATCGGAGGACCGTCTGCGCTATTTTGCGGAGGAGCTTTTTGAATCAACGCTAAAGCCGGCGATCTTTGATGGCACCAAAGATCTGATCGCGAAATCAAAAAAGCTGGGTCATAAACAGATCGTGGTTACGGGTGCACTTGATTTTAGTGTCGCACCGCTTGCGGCTTATTTGGAAATTGATGTTTTTGCGGCCAACCGGCTCGAATTCGTAAACGGATATGCTACCGGACGCCTGCTTCCGCCGGTGATGGCGTCGGCAACAAAGGCAACCTGGATAAGGGAATACGCCGAAGAAAACGAAATAAATTTGTCAGATTCCTACGCGTATTCAGACAGTATTTCTGATCTTCCGATGTTGTCGATCGTCGGCCATCCGGTTGCAGTTAGCCCGGATTTTCGTTTGAAACAAACCGCCCTTCAACACGATTGGGCGATACTGGATTTAACTTAAATATGAAAAACCGAAATTATAGATCAAATTTTCTTGTTGGTTTTCTCGCGGTTGTTTTGGCATTTTCACTCGATGTGAATTCGCAGAAAGCCAAGACCGGTATAGACGACGGTCAAAAAGCAAGTGCGATAAATTCCGAGCAATTGCTCAAGGATGTCAAGTACCTTTCATCAGATCAGTTGCGCGGACGAGAGGCGGGCACGCCCGATAGCAGGATCGCACGGCAGCACATACTCGAGAGATTTCTAGAATTGCGGCTTCCCTCGATCGGACGTACACATCTGCAGGAGTTTACCTTCACGGCCCGCAACAAGAAGACGGTCGAAGCCGCAAACGTGATCGGTTTTGTAAAAGGCGCAAAAAACCCGAAAAGATACATAGTAATTACGGCTCATTATGACCACGTTGGTGTGCGTCGGGGCGAGATCTATAACGGCGCAGATGACAATGCCTCAGGAACGGCGGCCCTTATGGCTTTCGCAAAATACTTCAAAAATAATCCGCCAAACAACACCATCCTATTTGTAGCTCTGGATGCGGAAGAGAAAGGCCTGCAGGGCGCGCGGTTTTTTGTTGATAACCTGCCGATGAAGCAGGAATCGATCCTTTTAAATATCAATATGGATATGATCTCGCGTAGTGATAAGAACGAGCTCTACACGGCGGGACTCTATCACTATCCAAAATTTAAGCCTCACCTCGACGCTATTCAAAATAAGGCAAAGATTAAATTGCTTTACGGACACGACAGGCCCGAACTAAAGGGCAACGATTGGACATTTCAATCAGACCACGGCGTTTTTCACCGTAGGAAGATTCCTTTTTTATATTTCGGGGTCGAGGATCATAAGGATTACCACAAGCCTTCGGATGTTTTTGAAAATATACAACCGAAATTTTATGTAAATGCAGTCGAGACAATTTTGATGGCGATTAAGGAAATTGATGAGCATTACCAAAAACAATGACCCTCGGATCGAATTAACGCCCGAAAACGCTGAGGGAATGACGCTTAACAAGCGTCTTTGGCATGCCGGTTTGACGAATGCGTATGATCGCGCGATCGCAGAGAAAAACAGAAAGGCGTTGTTTGATATCTATAAGAAAGTTTATTTGATCGATGAAGATAATGACAAGATAGTCGGAATAGGATTTGAACAATAATTTATGGCACTTCAGCTAAGACGAAAAACACACGAATCAGTTATATACATCGACCGCGACTCGGCTCCGCGGATAATGCCATTTGGCGAGGATTTTATACTCGAAGACCTGCCGATCGGAACCCGTGTAATCTATCCAAATCCGCCGATCAAGGGATTGCCAAATCGAGAGGCGGCGATACGTTATGCGGTAAACAATCCGATCGATGCGAAACCTCTTTATGCACAGCTCGAGCCGGGTATGAAGGTTACGATCGCGATGGATGATATTTCGCTGCCATTGCCGCCGATGGCTACGCCTGATGTTCGGCAGACGATGCTCGAGGTCGTTTTGGATATGTGCTATGCAAACGGCGTTGACGATATTCACCTGATCATTGCGAATTCCCTCCACCGTAAAATGACCGAGTGGGAAATGAAGCGTATGGTCGGAAGCACGATACACAATGCGTTTTATCCCGACCGCTATTACAATCACGACGCAGAAGATGACGAGGGATTGGTAACCGTTGGGCACACGCACCATAAGGAACCCTTGCGCGTAAACCGGCGGGCGATGGAATCTGATCTGTTGATATATCTGAACATAAATCTTGTTCCGATGGACGGCGGGCATAAGTCGGTTGCGGTCGGTCTTTGCGATTATGAATCATTGCGGGCCCATCACGAGCCGCAGACGATCATTGATTCAGATTCATATATGTATCCGCCGGATTCCGAACTCAACCATAAGGTTCACAGACTCGGAAAACTCGTTGACGAAAATCTGAATGTTTTTCACATCGAAACCGCCCTGAATAACAAAATGTTTGGCGAGGGTTACGATATTTTGACAATGAATGAAGATGAGTTTGAGTTTGCGGACCGGATGAAATGGGAAGGACTAAAGAGAACATTTTCAAAAATGCCGCGTAAAGCGAGACGAAAAATGCTGCATGCGATCCCCGCCCAATATGATGTCATTGCCTGTCACGCAGGGGAGACCGAAAAAGTTCACGACAAGATCCTGGAAAAGAATTACCAGCAGTATATTGTTCCGATAAAAGGACAATGCGACATATTGATCTCGGGCATTCCCGATATTTCGCCCTACAATGTCTATTCTGCTCTGAACCCCCTGCTCGTACAGGTGATGGCGCTCGGCTATCACCACAATATGTACAAAAACAAGCCGCTTCTGAAAAAAGGCGGTGTGATGATCATTACGCATCCGTGTTTTGATGAGTTTGACCACGATTTTCATCCGAGCTACATAGAATTCTTTCACCGTTTGCTTCCAGAATCGCGGGACGCGTTTTACCTCCGGGAAAAATATGAGCGCGAGTTTGCCGAAAATCCGGCATATATCGAAATGTACCGACGCGGCAACGCGTATCACCCGGCGCACCCGTTCTTTATGTGGTACTGGGGTGAAAACGGACGCCAACACGTTGGCAAAGTAATCGTCGCCGGAGCCGAAAACGCGCACATTCCAGGAATACTGGGATGGGAGCGGGCCGACAATCTAACCGAGGCGATCGCGATGGCGAGAAGTTACATGGGAAGAAACTCCGAGATTTCAATGCTCCATCAACCGGTGATCGCATTGGCCGAGGTGACGGACTAAAAAGGTAAGGGAAGAGTGGTATTCATCGAGAAAAAGGTGACGCATTCGGTGGAATTCAAAGGCAAGGTTTTGCTACTCATTGTAGCTCCGCTACCCGATGTGCGGTGAGTCTTTGACTCACCTGATATTTGGATCACGTCTTGCGAAAGGCTGTGCCTTGAGCTGGCCTTAGGTGAAGAAGTTGGGCAGGGCCTCAAAATGGAGAGAGGGCCGACGGAAACGCAGAGCCTTTCTGCATATCGGGCGGCAAAGCCGCGAGCATGGATCATTAAATAAATTGAATAATGAAACTATCACCAACCGAAATTTATAAAAATAAGAAAATATTCTTCATCGGCGGCACCGGCTTTGTGGGCAAGGTCACGCTTTCGATGCTGCTCAATAATTTTCCCGACGTCGGGAAGGTTTACATGATCGTGCGCGCGCGAAATGAAGAGGAATCATTAAACCGTTTTTGGAATTCGGTTGTGCCTTCGCCGACCTTTGACCCGCTTCGTGAGAAATACGGCGAAGGATTTGAGGAATTCATACGTGAAAAGGTCGTCCCCGTAAATGGAGACGTATCGGCCGACTTTCTTGGGATGGAAGAGGCGCAGGCGAAAGAGATTATGTCCGGCTGCGATGTGATCATAAATTCGGCCGGGAATGTCACGTTTAATCCACCGCTTGAATCGGCACTTCGTACGAATGTAACCGGCACCAACAATGTTCTGGGGTTAGCCAGAATGATGAAACGCCCGTGTCTCGTTCACGTATCGACGTGTTTTGTCGCCGGGAAGCGGAGCGGTTCGATCTGGGAAAATGAGCCGGTGGTCGGATATTTCCCGCGAAAGAACGAATTGGTCGGAACCACGTTTGACGTAAATCAGGAGATCGAAGATTGCGCCAGAATCTCCGAGCAGGCCAGAAGCGAAGCCGATGACGCCGTGAATATCGCCAAATTTCGCGAGTCAGCGCGGGACCGTTTGCGTGAAGAAGGACGTAACCTGGACGATGAAAAAGCGATCAAATCGGCGATATTCCGCGAGCGCAAGATGTGGATACGCGAGCGTACGACGGAACTTGGAGAAGAGCGCGCCGATTATTGGGGATGGACCAATATCTATACATATTCGAAATCGCTTGCCGAACAGATCGTAGCTCAGCAGGACGACATCGTTAAGACTGTTGTGCGGCCGTCGATCGTCGAATCCTCGGTAAGTTATCCGTTTCCGGGCTGGAACGAAGGATTTACGACGACTGCGCCGCTTATACTGATTGCGCTCCGCGGTCAGCCGATCATACCTGTAAATGAAAAACTCGTGCTGGATATTGTTCCGGTGGATATGGTCGCCGGTGCGATGCTTGGCGCGGCGATGGAAGCGATGGTTAATGATGAACCCGAACTCGTTTATCAGGCGGCGACCGGCGATTCAAATCCAAACGATATGAAGCGTATCGTCGGTCTTGTCGGTCTATATAAACGCGAACATTTTAAGAAAAAAGACGCCGGGAATTCACTCGTAAACCGCTTTCACAAAATGGTCGAGACTTCGCCGGCAACACAGAAAGCGTATGAACGGACCTCTACTCCAATGTTGAACAGTTTGGCGAAAACTGCAAATACTTTGCTCGAAAAGGCGACGCCGGAATGGGGAGGCGGCCGGATTGGCGATATCGTTACCGACGTAAAGAAATCTGTCGACGAATTTGAGCGTACGACCCAGGAAACGATGGACGCATTCGAAATGTTTAAGCCATTTATGGTCGATAACGAATACAATTACCGGTCCGAGAATGTGCGCGAACTAATGTCCCGCGTGAAGAAAAGCGAAAAGAATCTGCTTCCCTGGTCGCCTGACAAGATCGACTGGTACGAATATTGGCTGAAGATACATTTTCCGGGCCTCAGGAAATGGGTGCTGCCCCAGCTTGAAGAAGATCTCAAAGCCATCGAACGCAGGGACTACACCTACAAAGATCTGGCCGACCTGTTCGATACTGCCACGAAGCGCTTTCCGACCCGTGTTTCGATGAAGATCGAGCGAAATGGGAGGCTCGAGCAATATACCTATGAGGATGTTCGCGAACTCGCACTTCGGGCAGCCGGATTCCTGGCCAAGTACGGCATCAAAGAGGATGACCGTGTGATCCTTTTCTCACACAATATGCCGGAATGGGGGTTGACCTACTTTGGAATTATAAAAGCGGGAGCGACGGCGATACCGATCGATCCGGCCAGCACGGTCAATGAGATCGTCAGTTTTGCGGCGGCCGGAGAAGCATCGGCTATCGTTATCAGCCCGAAGTTGCTTGAGGAAAACCCGGAGCTTAAAGACAGATTCAAAAAAGAAAAACTAAAGGTAAAGATCTATACATTCGAAGATGTTTTCGAAATGCCTAGCGAAAATGAGGAAGCAAAACGCCTCGCATTGCTGCCAAATAGAATTGTTGCGACTTCGCCGGCCTCGCTAATATTTACTTCAGGAACAACCGGTACGCCAAAAGCAGTGATGCTCTCGCATAAGAATTTTACCTCGATGGTTTCGATGCTTTCATCCGTTTTGGAGATGAGCGTAGAAGACGGAGTCTTGTCAGTGCTTCCGATGCACCATACCTTTGAATTTTCAGCCGGCTTCCTGACACCCTTCACAAATGGTACGCAAATGCGTTATCTCGAGGAATTGTCGAGCGACGAACTCGCCCGGGCGATCGAAAACGGCCATGTTACCGGTATGGTCGGTGTTCCAGCGCTTTGGGAAATGCTTCACCGCCGAATTAAAACCCGCCTAAGAGACCGCGGAGATTGGATCGCAGATATCGCCGACAACGTCATTGATTTCAATGCCTGGCTG
>JABDJV010000290.1 GCA_013003295.1 Pyrinomonadaceae bacterium
GGCTTTAGCGGCATCCGGCGATAAGAATTTGGGCCGGAAAGAGGTTGCCATCGCATTGAAGAATGGCGGGAATGATTTCTCGGCCAAAGAAATTCAAGCAGCAAAAAGCATTTTAGCGGGAAGCTGAAGAAATCATTTATAGGACGATTTTACAATTATGATCTTATTTGAAAACAACATTCTTTTAGGCGGTATTCCCGAATCGGTAGGACTGCTTTTATTTGGAATTGCTTTGATCGTCTTACCGGTCGGGCTACGTTGGCTCACATCTGACAATGCTGTTCGCGCAGCAGCTCAGGATCCGGTCAAAAGCCTCGTACAGGGTGAGCAAGACGGTCAGGATCTATTGGCTGAGAATCTAGTATTGGAAAACAAGTAGGGTTTTTGGAAGAGGTTTTAGGAGAAGCAGAAGATGAGCGTAGAATTTAGACAAAGATCACTTGGCGAATTTATTGAGGCATTCAAACGCCGCAAATGGATGATCGTACTGCCGGTCATGACGATGACGTTGGCGATCGGATATGTTGTCTACAAATTGCCCAGTATCTATGAATCGAAGACTATATTGACGGTCAAAGCGCCGACGATCTCCGGAAAAGTTGTCGGAACTCTATCTGACACGACCATTTCGCAACGCATCGATACGATCAATACCGAAGTAAAAAGCCGTACGTCGCTTGAACCAATGATCGCAAAATACAAGCTCTTCGAGCTGGAAAAGAACGCCGGAGTTCCGACTGAGATCATAATTGAGAAGATGCGGAAGAACATCAATGTAGAACTCGAAAAAACCGATCGGGATCAACTCGCTTCCTTCAAGATAACCTATCGAGATCGCTCCCCGGAATCCGCCCGTAACGTTGCCGCCGAGCTTGCCAGCAAATATGTAAGCGCGCAAAGAAACGACGCAGCTGGCGTTGCAGAAGATACCCAGATATTCATTGACAAGGCCCTCGAGGAGAAAAAGAAGGCTCTTGACCTGCTCGAAAAACAGCGTTTGGATATCATGATGCAGAACGTTGAAACCCTGCCGGAATCTTCCCAGGGTCTCATCGCCCAACTCGAGGGACTGCGCAAGCGCGAGGAAGGTATCGGGAAAGAAAAAGAAACACTCTACCGGGAAAAAAGCAGACTCGGTGATCGAATATCGAGTTTGAATGAACGGATTCGCTTGATCGAGAAGTACGGTGTTGAAGATGCAAAACGCAATACCACGCAGAGTTCGGATGTGACCAATTCTGTACCGTACGGACGGTTGATCGAGAAACGAGCGAGCCTGACCGCAAAGCTGGAGAATCTCCGAATTTCTTTTAGAGAAAAGCATCCCGACATTACCAAGGTAAAAAATGAGATAAAAGAAGTTAACCAGGAGATCGAGAAACTCAAGGCGGATGCAAAGCGAAGAGCAACAAATATTGGCGAAGCTACGGCAACTTCGGCACAGCGGCAAAAACAGGCACTGGAGCTGGAAAAGCAGAAAGCTGAGAGCCAGTTAGGTCAATATGATGTTCAAATCGAGGGGAAAAACGCTCAGCTAAAGCAAAACAGTGCTCAGATCAATTTGCTTGAGGCGAAGATCAATTCGATCCCCGGTGTAAAGGTCGCACTTGAATCGATCGAAACACAATATCAATCTGCAAAGACCGCCTACGATGATCTTCAGAAGAAAAGAAACAGTGCACAGCTTCAACTTGACCGTGACAGTAATGCTCAGGGTGAAACGATTCGGGTAGTTGATGCGGCAAACTTGCCGAAATCGCCCGTTGCACCAAAACGTGAATTGCTGACGGCCTTCGGAGGCGGACTCGGTCTTGCGATCGGATTATTCCTGGCTGCATGCTTTGAGGTTCCGCGTCTGTTCAAAATTCAGAACATCGAAGATGCCAAGCACTATACCGGATTGCCGCTACTGGCATCGGTACCGCCGCTGCTGACGCAGAACGAGATCTCTTGGCGAAAGCGTTCGCATTGGATCAAGGTTTTGGCCGGGATCACGGCAGCGATCGGAAGTATTCCGGTAATTATCATGATCTTGCAGGCGACAAGGGTATTTGACGCAGTAATTTCATAAAAAAAGTTTAGTTATAAGAATTCGACGGCGAAATCCGCGAAGTTAATCAATAGGAAAAGAGGCGAAAGAAAATGTATAAAGAATTTTTTAATCTAGAAGACACACCATTTACACTAACACCGGACCCGCGATTTATCGTGTTTACCCCGAGTTACAACGAAGTCTTAGCTAGTCTTTACTACGGTTTGGAGAATGCTAAGGGCCTCATTGTTCTCACCGGCGAGGTTGGTACGGGTAAGACTACGGCCCTGCGCTGGATTCTCCGGCGTTTGGATTCAAGTGTCTTGGCGGCCTATGTTTTTAATCCGCGTCTCTCGATAGATGAGTTTTATCATCACGTTACGCAGATGCTCGGTATCAAGGATTGGAACAATAAGGCTGAGCTTCTGACC
>JABDJV010000294.1 GCA_013003295.1 Pyrinomonadaceae bacterium
AGGTGAGGTTGTAAACCGCGAAGAAGGAACGGTTAACAAAAAACTTCCAACGGGCGAGATCGAAGTGAAAGTAGGCGAGATCCTGATCTTGAACGAAGCGAAGACACTTCCTTTTGAGCTCGAAAAAGCCGGTTCGCAGAATCTCGCAAGTGAAGATACGCGTTTGAAATACCGCTATATAGATCTGCGCCGCGCCAGTCTTCAGCGAAATCTCGAAATGCGTGCCAACGCCATGCGAAAAATGCGCGACTTTATGGATTCCAAGGGATTTCTTGAGGTCGAAACACCGATCATGCTCAAATCCACGCCGGAAGGTGCAAGGGATTACATCGTTCCGGCGAGAATTCAAAAAGGGAAATTCTTCGCGCTTCCGCAATCTCCGCAGATCCTAAAACAGATCGCGATGATCTCCGGGCTTGATAAGTATTACCAGATAGCCCGTTGTTTTCGTGACGAAGACCTGCGCGCCGACCGTCAGCCAGAGTTTTCCCAACTCGATATTGAGATGAGCTTCGCCAATGAGGAAATGGTCTTTCAGACGATGGAAGGCGTGATGGCCGAGGTATTTTCGCTTGTGGATTCTGATTTTGAAGTTCCGTTTCCCCGAATGACCTACGCTGAAGCAATGAAGCGATTTGGCGTAGATAAACCCGATCTGCGCTTTGGAATGGAGCTTCAGGATCTTTCCGAGGAATTGCAGGACACGGAATTCGCCCCGTATAAAGGCGTTTTAGAAGACGGCGGTCAAATAAAATGTATTGTCGCAAAGGGCGGCGCGAGTTATTCTCGCAAGATTCTCGATGGGCTTCAGGAATTTGTAAAACGCTACGGTGCACACGGCATGGGCTGGATAAAACTTGGTGATGAAACGACTTCTTCGCTGCTGAAAGCGCTTGGGGAAGAAACGATCAATAAGTTGTCCGAAACTTCTGGCGCCGAGAAGGGTGACGCAGTTTTGATCGTTGCCGGGAGGAAATCAATCGTTGCTGCAAGCCTCGGGGCGCTTCGAAAAGAGATCGCCAAGCGTGACGAGCTTATCCCGAAAGGCGTCTATAAACCCCTCTGGGTTACCGAATTTCCGATGTTTGAATTCAATGAGGATACCGGGAACTACGATCCGATGCATCATCCGTTTACGTCATTGATGGATGAAGATCTGCCGCTGTTCAAACGAGCGGTCGAAGAAGGCGAAAAAGATCTTCTCGGTAAGATCCGTGCGCGGGCTTACGACATTGTGATCAATGGTTATGAGATAGGCAGCGGCTCGATCCGTGTACATCAAAGCGAAACTCAAAGCCTAATCTTTAAAGCGCAGGGTTTGACTGAGGAAACTGCGAAAGAGCGTTTTGGATTCTTTGTCGAGGCACTCAAATACGGCACTCCCCCTCATGGCGGATTTGCCGCCGGAATCGAGCGAACGATCATGCTCCTGTGTGAAACGGACAACATCCGTGATGTGCTCGCGTTTCCAAAAACTGCTTCGGCGCAGGATCTGATGATGGATTCGCCCGGTGAGGTTGATGAAAAGCAGCTTGATGAACTCGGATTGAGAATTGTTGAGTCTGATTGAGTCGATGCGATCTTTCAAAGCCCAAGCTCTGGGCCTGGATATTTCTCGCGGGCTTCTAAAAATTGCCACGAGCTTTAGCTCGTGGATTCGATAACAAATTAAGCAGGCTTTAGCCGGGCATCTAAATAAGGCCGCAGTCCATTTTGCTTTAGCCGAAACTGAACGGAATTGGTTTGATTTGGCTAAAGCCGAGAATAGGATTGTCACTTTTTCCACTAGCTAAAGCTAGTGGCAAGTTATCGACTAAGAGTTCTCGATTCAAACTAGTTGCCTTAGTTGGCTGACCACGCGACGAGCGGTAAAATCCAATCGTCGAAAGGCTCATAGAGAAAGGCGTGGCTGTTTCCCATTTCGAGTTTTATCTCCCGAAATTGTGCGTTTCTATTCAGAGGTGTAAATATCTCTTTGCACGATTTCTTTTCATCAGAATCTTCATAGATCGAAAGGAAATTTCCCCTCAACTTACCCTTAAACTTCGCGTAGTATCCAACCGCATATTTGCTGCAAAGCCCGAGCAATGCATATTTTACATCCTTCTTCCTTAGTTTTTCCGCCGTTTCGACAGCGATGTAAGCGCCAAGGGAAGCCCCGACAACGGTTATATTTTCTTCCGGCACTCCTGCTTTTAAAAGCCTCTTGATCTTTTTCTTAAGTTCTTTGGCGTATTCATCTTCTTTTGTATCCTTTGGCCGCACTTCGGCGATCACATGAAAACCTTTTGTTTTGAGCGCGTCCAGGATCTTCTGATACTCGTAGCGTCCGTAGTATTCGCTGACCGCGTTTTCCGGACCCTTGGCGCCGACAATTCCACCGTGCAGATAAAAAAGGTATTTTTCGGAAGCGTCGATCTTTTTAGGGACATCTGTCGAGATGGTTTGCGCCCGAGCAGCCGGTGCGGCCATCAGAATTGCACAAAAAGCAGTGATAAGAAGCTGTTTCGAAATCATCACCCAAGAATCGTACCATAGCCTTTAGGCTTCGGGGCCCTTTAGGTATAATCCCTACTAATTATGAACCTAAGAATTTTGCTAATGGGCGTTTTAATCGCCTCTCTATTTGTCACCTGTGCATTTGGATCGGATTTTGTATCTGTACGGGATGGAGAATTTTCCCTCAATAAAAAGCCCTACATCTTCATGGGCACAAACTACTGGTATGGAAGCCTTCTCGGTTTAGAAAAGGATTCCAAACGCGGAATTACGCGACTAAGAAAAGAGCTGGATTTTCTAAAATCGAAAGGCGTCACCAATCTGCGCATACTCGGCGGCGCTGAGGGTAAGGCATTGATCAATAATGTTTACCGGGTCGGACCGTCGCTTCAGCCCGAGCAGGGAAAATTTAATAAGAATGTGCTTCGCGGATTGGACATCGTGCTTGATGAAATGTCGAAGCGCGATATGAAGGCGGTCATATTTTTTAGTAATAACTGGGAATGGAGCGGCGGTTTTCAGCAGTATCTGATCTGGAATGAAATGCAGTCCAAAGAATTCCTGACAAAGAAACCAAACTGGGATGAGTATCGCGATAACGTAAGCCGCTTCTATGGGTGCGATCCTTGCAAAAAAGCCTATAACAAACAAGTCGAAGTGATAATGAGCCGGCGGAACTCGGTCAATGGCCGGGCCTATGTTGACGATCCGACGATCATGACCTGGGAGCTTGCTAACGAGCCAAGACCGATGCGTCCGGCAGCTAATAAACAATATAAGAAATGGGTGGCCGACGTTGCCAAATTGATCAAGACAAAGGATATGAGGCATCTGGTTGCGATCGGCCACGAAGGATCAATGGGAACGGAGAGTATCGAGATCTTTGAGGAAATTCACGACGACAAAAATGTTGATTATCTGACGATTCATATCTGGCCAAGAAATTGGAGCTGGTACCAGCGCCCGAAGATCGAGGAAGGGTTTGATACGGTTCTTAAAAAGACAGAGGAGTATATTGAAGAGCATATATCGGTGGCAAAACGCCTAAACAAGCCGATGGTAATTGAAGAATTCGGCTTCGCACGCGACGGCGAAAAATTTGATGCCGTATCTTCGACGCGGTATCGCGACAGGTATTTTGCAAAGGTCTTTTCATATCTGCCGGGTGGAGAAAAATATAAAGGTGCGGTCGCCGGCGTTAATTTCTGGGCCTTTGGCGGCAGCGCGCGGCCGGTCAAAAATCAGCTGTTTTGGAAGGTCGGCGACGAATATATGGGCGACCCCCCGATGGAGGAACAGGGGTTGTACTCGGTTTTTGATCGGGATAAATCGACCTGGAAAATGATTAAGGGATTTTCGAAATCCATCGGAAAAAGATAATTTATTCTACTTTTCTTCGGTCGCGTAGGATCTTTTGTATCCCGATACGTGCGAGCCGACTGCTTTCCAGATTCCTTTTCGCTTGATCAAAATATTGCTTGAGTAATAGGTGTATTCGTAATTACCTTTTTCGTCTTTTCCTTTTACATGTCCCTTTCCAGAAATAATCGCCGCCCCGTTTTCAAAAATATCCATACGCTCGATGGTATAGATAAACGAATCGTAAGAGGGTTTGTTTTTCCTGATGTAATCCATCTCATCAGATTTGGTCGTAACCCCTCCATCGGGTCGCAAAAACTGGAACTCCTTAGCTAAAAGGCGATCAAGCAATTTTGTGTCCTGATCCCAATAAGCCTTTCGCCAAAGCACTTTCTTGAAATGTCTCAGCTTTGCCTCGTCGCTATCGAAGGAGGCTTTTTCTTGCCCGTAGATATTTGTTCCAGCCGGAATTAGGCACGCGGATAAAAATATAAAGATCGCAAGTTGTGACGTAAATTTAATTCTCATGATTCCGCTAGTTTAATAATTGGCCGGCTCGTTTTCAAAATGATCATTCGAGAACGCCTGACGATTTTACTTAAATCGCGGCCTCAGAGGCGCGAAAAGCGTGATTTATTTGCGGGTTTTCGGGCGATTGATTATATTTGCAAGAAATCCTCAATAAGCAATCGCGTAGCGATTCGATGAATTTAGCCGTGGGTTTTAACCCACGGGAGCATGAACGAATACGACGTCGCGTAGCGACGATTGAATTATTCAAACATTTATATTCAGATGTCGCTGACGCGACACGATACGTCTTTTCCTTCCCGTGCCTTAAAAGGCACGGCTAAATTCATTTGATCGCTACGCGATTGAATAAAATCTCACAATAAAAAAGGAGATCCTCATGGCAAATACGTATTCCTCGCTCTTCTATCACCTAGTCTTTAGTACGAAGAATCGCAAAAAATTTATAACTCAAGATATCGAGAATCGGGTTTGGGCATATATTGGCGGAATCGCACGGATGCACGGCATAACAGCGGTTCAAGTCGGCGGAATCGAAGATCATATTCATGCGCTCATCCTCTCGCCGCCAAAAATTGCTCCAAGCCGGATCGCTCAATATATAAAAGGTGACTCTTCGAAATGGATCCACGTAGAGTTTCCCAAGCTGCGAGCGTTCGCCTGGCAAGACGGATACTCGGTTTTTTCGGCGAGCAAATCGTCAGTGCCGAGCATCGTAGCATATATTAAGAATCAGCGGGTGCATCATCAGGGGAACGATTTCGAAAAAGAATACATCGATTTGCTCGATCGTCACGAGATCGACGTAGTTGATAAGAAATATATTCTTGGATAGAAAGGGGTTTGCTATTCCCCATCCGATCGCGCAGCGATTGTTGATTTTAGCCGTGGGTTCTACCCACGGGATCGCGAAAAAGAATCGCGGGTCACGTCAGTGACGATTGAATAGAATCAGCCGACTAGATCAATTGTCACTGACGTGACATTCGTTTCGTTTTTTCTTTCCGTGGCTTGAAAGCCCCGGCTAAATTCACATATCGCTACGCGATGGGGGAGGGGGACGATTGAATATTGGTCCCATTGCATTCTTGTAGTTGGATTTATAAAAATACGGCCAAAAGTAGTAAAATAAATGCATGCAAAAGTTTTCAGGGGAGCTAGTCCTTAGCTGAGAGTTGTTCATACGCGTGAGCATTACCCTAAAAACCTGATGCGGATAATACCGACGAAGGGAGAAAAACATGAGTGAAAAGAAAATGCAGAAACCCGCACGAAGTAAGGGCGCGGATGACGAAAAACATAGCAGCGAAGTAAACTTACCGGCATCACGGAAGATCTACGTTGAGACCAACGGCACGACGGTAAACCAAAATAGGCACAATTTAAGAGTCCCGTTTCGGGAGATCGCTTTGAGTCCTTCAAAGAATATGGAAGACAAGCTCGAAGAGAATCCCCCGGTTCGTGTTTACGATACGAGCGGTGTCTGGGCCGACCCGGAAGTGAAATGCGATGTGCGGGAAGGCCTGCCAACGCTCAGGCGTGAATGGATCCTGGGGCGTGGTGATGTTGAAGAATACGAGGGTAGGGAAGTTCAGCCGCAGGATAATGGTTACCTAACAAAAGGCGCAGAAGACATCGCCAGGGTGAAAGACGTTGGGAAGCTTGAAGAGTTTCCGGCACTTAAACGTCCGCCGCTTCGGGCGAAACCGGGCAAAAACGTTTCCCAGATGCATTACGCGAAAAATGGGATAATTACGCCCGAAATGGAATACGTTGCGATTCGCGAGAATTTAGGAAGACAGGTTGCATTTGAGACGGTTCAAAAAGAGCTTGCCGATGATCGTTCATCGCTTTATCACCAGCACAAAGGCGAGTCATTTGGAGCGAGCGTTCCGGAATTCGTCACGCCGGAGTTTGTTCGAGACGAGGTAGCCCGGGGCCGGGCGATCATTCCTGCAAATATCAACCATCCCGAAACCGAACCGATGGCGATCGGGCGGAATTTTCTCGTTAAAATAAACGCCAACATCGGAAATTCGGCGATTGCCTCTTCGATTGAAGAAGAAGTCGAAAAAATGCGTTGGGCGACTCTCTGGGGTGCCGATACGGTAATGGACCTTTCGACCGGTAAGAACATACACTCCACGAGGGAATGGATACTCCGGAATTCACCCGTTCCGATCGGGACCGTTCCGATCTATCAGGCGCTCGAGAAAGTAAACGGAAAAGCGGAAGATCTTACCTGGGAAATATATCGCGATACGCTAATTGAACAGGCCGAACAGGGCGTCGATTATTTTACGATCCACGCCGGCGTGAGGCTTCCGTATATCCCCATGACGGCGAAACGCACAACGGGGATTGTCTCCCGCGGCGGTTCGATAATGGCCAAATGGTGTCTCGCTCATCATGAGGAAAGTTTCCTATATACAAGGTTTAGAGAGATTTGCGAGATCATGCAAGCGTATGATGTTTCCTTTTCACTCGGTGACGGTCTGCGCCCGGGTTCGATCGCGGATGCAAATGACGAAGCACAATTTGCCGAGTTGGACACGCTTGGTGAGCTTACAAAGATAGCTTGGGAAATGGATTGTCAGACCATGATCGAAGGTCCCGGACATGTTCCGATGCACTTGATAAAAGAGAATATGGACAAGCAGCTGGAGGTTTGCGACGAAGCACCTTTTTACACGCTCGGGCCCCTGACGACCGACATAGCGCCGGGTTATGACCACATCACTTCGGGAATCGGTGCGGCAATGATCGGCTGGTTTGGCTGCGCGATGCTCTGCTACGTGACGCCAAAAGAGCACCTTGGCCTGCCGAATAAGCAGGACGTAAAGGAAGGAGTCATCACATACAAACTTGCTGCCCACGCGGCGGATCTCGCAAAAGGTCATCCGGCGGCACAATACCGCGATAACGCACTCTCAAAGGCTCGCTTTGAATTCCGTTGGGAAGATCAGTTCAATCTCGGTTTAGACCCCGAAAAAGCCAAAGAATTTCATGATGAAACCCTCCCTGCCGAAGGAGCAAAACTCGCCCACTTCTGCTCAATGTGCGGCCCGCATTTCTGTTCGATGAAGATCACGCAAGATGTCCGCGAATATGCAAAAGAGCAGGGGGTCGAGGATGAAAAGGCCCTGGCAGTAGGAATGTCGGCAAAGGCAAAGGAATTTACTGAGAAAGGTTCCGAAATTTATCACGGAAATATTCCCGATGGTGTTGACACCGACCATCATTAATTCAGTTAACGGCAAGAAGTGGCTAAATTTCGTCAAAGGGTTATGCCTAAAAACTCTTGAAATTTTTGATGACCTTTTGCCGTCAACTCTAATTCTCTGGAAAATTGCACCTTTGTGAACCATCTTTCTTGCAGTGTTTTTTCCAGGAAAACTGCCCCTAGTTGTCCAGCCAGATGCGGGCGGCGTTCGCTCCAATCGAGGCATTGGCGGGTTATCGGGCGGCGTTTATTAGTAAACGTATGTGGAAAAATTTCAAGTTGTGCAAACCAATCCCAACCGTCTTCCGAAATTTCGTAAGTCTTTTCGACTTTGCTCGAAAAGCCTCTTTCTTCCAATGCATCAACGAACTTTACAGCCACAAATCCTGCCAAATGGTCGTAACAAGTCCGGCAATATTTCACACCGCTTAAAACATTCTCCGTCCTGGCCTTATTTACCGAGCGTTTGTCTGCTAAATTCGCTAACGATTCAACCACATACGCGACCTCTTCATTGGTGAAAGAGTAATATCTGTGTCGCCCCTGAATTTCAACCTTGACGATGTTTGCTTCGAGCAACTTAGCTAAATGATTGCTCGCCGAAGTCGGCGAAATATCTGCGGTAACAGCCAATTCCGTTGCCGTGTAGGCTCGCCCGTCGAGCAGATTCCAAAGCATCTTCGCTCGCCTTGGCTCACAGATCAAACCCGAAATTGAAACAAAATTTTCTTCTACATTCATAGTTCATTCTTAGATGAAGCGTGCCTGAAATCATTATGCTATCTTTACCAAATGGAAAGGTCAAAAACAATGATCGCAGTAATATTTGAAGTGATTCCGGCACAAGGAAAACGGGACGAATATCTCGACCTTGCCGCGAGTTTGAAACCCGAATTAAGCAAAATCGAAGGTTTTATTTCGATTGAAAGATTCCAAAGTCTGACCGATCCCGAAAAAGTTTTGTCGTTGTCATTTTGGAAAGATGAGGCGAGCATTGCCGAATGGCGAAACCTTCAGCGGCATCGGGAAGCTCAAAGGAAGGGCAGAAGTTCGGTTTTTGAAGATTACAGATTACGAATCGCGGGAGTTTTACGAGATTACGGAATGACTGAACGCGAGCAAGCACCAAAAGACAGCAAAGAAGTTCATCAATAAAAATATGAAAGATTTAGAGATTTTTCTAGGTTGACATTTCATCAATTGCCCGTAGCAACAGACGAGGGATTAGTTGAAACAAGGACGCTCGGCTTTAGCCAAAATCAAAAGAGAAGCTAAATTCCTTATGCTTATGGTCTTTGAAAAAAATTAATGTCTCAATAAAATATCGCGTAGCGATAATCTGAATTTAGCCGTGCAATTTATTGCACGGGTTGGGTTTAGAAGTATCTCTTGTCGCGTCAGCGACAACTGAATTCAATTGTCGCTGACGCGACAAGAAGCCAAAATTTCGTTTTCCCGTGCGTTGAAACGCACGGCTAAATTCAGTTGGTCGCTAACGCGACCGCGGAATTAATTTATTGGAACATTTAATTATCAAAGACCATTACCCTAAGTTGTGCTAAAGCATAAGGATGATTGATTCCTTTAAGGAGTTCGGCTAAAGCCAATGCTTACTTGTATTTCCAGTCCACTAGCTAAAGCTAGTGGCAAGTCATAAAATCAAATGTCAACAGAATCCAGAAAACAAAACAGGAGCCCTGGCACTCTTAGGCGAAACCTCAGGCAAAAACAAAATCAGTCTCGAAGGCGGTGGAGTGTTGAAAACGGTGAGTTTTCAATCGCACATTTTTTGGTTGAAGAGGCAGAACAGGCGAGGGAATTTACCGAAAAGAATGCGAAAATTTATCAAGGTAATAAACCGGAATGCGGATTAGCATCATTAACGTTTACATCCATGTGGCTCGTCAGGCTATTCTAATAAGTTTTAATAGTTATGAAAACACCTGAAGGTTTTGTTTTTCGCTTGAGCAATGAGTTTTTTTGCTTTGGAATCAAGAAATGTGGCGGAGCAGGTTTCAGATGTTTTCGTTTTCTGTTCGATTGGCGGCGATCCCGCAATATATCTTGACGAACAGCAAAATAAACAGTTTGAAATGATAAGCAATGCCGCATATCAAGAGTCTTTCAGTAATCAATTGAAGCGTTCATCATCCTTTTACTTACTTCTAGCTTTGGCGTTAGCTCGTTTCGCCTCCTCAGCCAATTTCTTACCTTCAGGTGTCGAAAACGGGAAGTAATCAAGGACGTCGTACTCCCAAATGTTTGTGGGGAATATAACGACAAGTTCGGCGACTTCATCATCCAAATTTTGGAATGAATGCGGAACCATTGGCGGAATGTTGATAATATACGGTCCATCCATGACAAATATCTTGTCGCCAAGCGCATATAGAACTTTTTGTCCTTTCAGAAGAACGTGTGATTCTTCACCCTTGTGAGTATGCATTGGGGGAGCACCGCCCGGTGCTGTATAAGTAATGCCGACAGTCAGATTGCGATAGCCATGTCGCTGCCCTTCCATAACGTGGACATATTCTCCGGGTCCCGGATTGATTACATCCAGATCACTTTTTGAAAGTGCAAAGTCTTTTATTTCGGTCATTGCAGGTTTATCGAATACGCCGGGAACTCTTCGAGTTTCAAGTACCTTATGCGAGTGGTGCTGTGCGTGTAGTTTTTGCTTTACTTCATCAACATCAATTATCAACTCACCATGCTCGACCCTTTCCCCCGGTTTTGCATCGGAGGAAGAATGAGTTACGGTCGGTTCAGGTGGCAAAGTCGGGTTTTTTGTAGTCTCCGTTTTAGAGGATGTATTAACTTCTGTTTTAGGCGGAGTGGTATCAGCGGTGCAGCCTAAAAGCAACAAACCGATTCCCATTGTGTTAATAAGTATTTGCAACTTCTTATTCATAATGGTGTCTCCTTTCCAGCTTCTGGTACACTGATTTCAGGATGAGATTTCCAAGACAAAACATTTAAGTCCACACGTCCTAAAATCAAACATTAATTGAACTGACATCATCATTAATTCCAAATCTTGGAAAAAATGACCTATCGAACTTAAAAACTTTTGTCAGTTTTGCTGTCTTAAAAATAAAACTAAAAAAAGTAGTCAAGTTTCGCCTAAAATATCACAAGTTTATCGGAAACCGTAATTTTTCAATTTACTTACCGCCACATTGTAAAGTTTTAACCGCATTGGGTTGATAATTTTGTCTGCACGACCGAGCGGTTATTATATGTTTACCGCTGTTTCTGACCGACAGAGAAGGTTCTACTTTAGATTTGATGAAAACAGAAAAATGGATGAGCATTGGGATGTTTTGCAAGTTATCCGAGATGAAACATAGGACATTTTAGGCACAGTAAAAACAAAACAAATTCTTATAATCAAAAAGTTATGAGCGAAAAGACAATTCCGGTTTATTCTATTCCCGATCTGGCGGAATCGGTTGATGCGGAACATTTTGAGATAGGCGATCTTGGCAAATCTTTCAGAGCTACAAAAAAAAATGTTTTAGATCCGCATCGTCATGATAATTACGAGCTATTTTGGGTCAAAGAAGGAAGCGGAAAGCTGATCGTTGATTTTAATGAATTCGAGATAATACCGCCGATGATCTTGCTTTTTTCGCCGGGTAGAGTCCATGGCTGGCGAATTGAGGATACACCCGAAGGCTTCGTTTTTCGCTTGAGTAATGAATTTTTTGCATTGGAATCAAGAGACGCGGCGGAGCAAGTTTCGGATGTTTCCGTTTTTTGCTCAATCGGCGGCGATCCGGTTATATATCTTGACGAACAGCAAAATAAACAGTTTGAAACGATAAGCAATGCCGCCTATCAGGAGTTTTGCAGTAATCAATTAGAACGTTCATCTGCCTTGCGTTCTTATGTGCGGCTCTGGCTCGTCAATGCTCATAGGGCGGCTGAAATAAACCGTCCGAACCAAACACAAACTGCGAGTTTTTATCTTACCCGTCGTTTTCTTTTGCTCGTTGAAAAACATTTCCGCGAAGGTTTAGCCGTAAAGGATTTCGCCGAACGGCTGAAAGTTACTTCCAATCATCTGAGTGCGACCTTAAAAGAAACGATTCAACGAACACCGGGCGAGGTCTTACGCGAACGTCTGATCATCGAAGCTAAAAGACTTCTGCGTTACTCGGATAAGAATATCTCCGACATCGCCTTTGATCTGAATTTTGAAGACCCATCCTATTTCGCCCGCTATTTCCGCAAATACAATGGTCAATCTCCAAGTGATTTTCGAGATTCGGCAACTAACAAAAAGGCGTAGGCAAAAAAGATTAGCGAGATGTGAGAGTCTTCTATAAATTTGCTGAGTTATTAAAATAATTGAGCGTTGACGTATAAGT
>JABDJV010000380.1 GCA_013003295.1 Pyrinomonadaceae bacterium
CTTTAAGGGGACGCGATCTTGATTCGAACCAAAATCTCCGAACTCGCTACTACGCGATGATCGATACCGCGAGATTCCGTTTCAATGGAGCCGCATCCGACGTTCCGGATTATCCGTCACCGAGCACGGTCGCAGCAGGAGGTGCCCAACGCAACGCGCGTAACTACGATCATTATTTGCTTGCCCACGAGCTCGGACATACGCTTGGGCGTCTGCACCCGGGCGCCTGTTACGGTCAGATAAAGGAGGACAAGGATTACCCGTATTGCTCAAAGAATGGCACTGGGAATAACCGACAGGCAGAAGCAGAGAATGAAGATACCGGATGTGATGGCTATATTTCAGACAAAGTTAAACAGCATATTGGCGTCGATTTGACTTCCGAGGGCACTATCAAACGCTTGCTTAATTACGATAAATGGCGCGACCTGATGACCTATTGCGATAAGAAGTGGATCTCAGATTACACCTACGAAGGCATACTCGATCGAATTCGCGAGGAAGAAAACTTAAAAATTCCGCCAAAGGGTCAATATACCAAGATCATTGGCATTTATGATTTACGTAGCAAGACCGGACAGATTCTGTACGCTTTCCCGACCATCTTTGACGAATCCATCAGCCAGGACGAGGTGATAGACGGGAAGCGGGTCAAGCTGGTTCTCGAGAATCAGCAGGAAATCGAGATCGAGAGCCTGCGCATTGGTTTAAAACGAAGGGAAGCGAAAGATCTGCCGGATTTGACCGGAGTGTTCCAATGTACCATCAACCGCGATCAGGAGGTGCGATATTTACGCGTCGACGCCGGTTCAAAACGCAATTCGGAGAAATACGCAATTGGATGGTTGACTGGATCCGATGTTTCGGAAATAGAAAAGATTAGCCTTAATCCCTTCCGCACAGGTGCATTTGCAAATTCGATGCTGAATGTCGATTTAAGCAGCGATATGCCCGATTTGATAAATCCTGTTTATACCGTCCGGGTCAAAGAGAACGGTAAGGTCGAAGAAATTCACGAAAGATGGCATACCATTTATCTGGGAACTCGTTTTCCAACGAAAGTCCATCTGGACCCCGAGGTGTTCCCGCTCGACGAAGCCCACTCACTAAAGGTTACGCTATCGGACGGACTTGACGAAATAGAACTGTTCGACGGCATGATTTCCGAGAAATCCCCGGGCGCGGATTCGGCGGGGGATCGGCCATGATGACGAACCGACAACCGGCCAGCCGTTCATTGGACAGCGCCTACCAGCTCTGCTCTTTTATCAAGGCAAGTTATACCATTAAAGTAGCCGAAGCTTATGACGACACTCCGGAAATCGAGATTGAAGCCAGCATAGAACTGCAAACCTTCAAAGATGCAAAACCGGTTTTCGAGTTAGGTGTAGATCTCGATCAGTTAAAAAAATACCCCCTGCTCCTCAAGTTGCATGTAGACGACGATAAAAAACCTGCACCTTGCGAAGCAGCCAGATTTCACGGTGATGGCGAGGTCCCCCTGATCGCTATAAGTAAAAAGCTGGCACCTGGGCTGCATACAATCAAAATGAAATATAATATGGCAATTATGGCCCGAGCCGGGCAGGCGATCAGCCAAATCAGGGATGGCTTGTCGCTTCGTTTTGTCATGTCGGATCTGGGCGACCGAAACAGTCAATTCCTGGGCCAGTATCTGCCCTCGAATCTCGCTTTCGATCGATACAGAATGAAATTCGATGTTGCCATGACAAGCAATCGCAGATGCTACACGTTAATTACCAACAAAGGTGTGGCGGAACGCGACAAGGTCGAGAAGAAGAATAAGAAAAAAAGCGGTAAAGGCAAATCAAAATCCGATGATGGAAAAATAATAAATCGCTGGAAATTCGATACGCTTGAGTACTACAAGGCGAGTTTTATCTGGTTCCATTTGTTTCCTAGCGATACTCATTTGATCCATCAAAAAGACATTGTGATCGGAGACAAAAAGATTTGGACAACGGTTTACGGTAGTAAAGAGGAATTCAAACCACCAGGAGCCCGAATATCCAGGTTACTCGCCCTGTATATGAACCGATGCGTCGAATATCTCAATTACTTCATTCGACGCTATGGTGACTTTCCCACGAACTACTTAACCGTGTTGATGCGGGCAC
>JABDJV010000384.1 GCA_013003295.1 Pyrinomonadaceae bacterium
CTCCGGTAGCCCTGGCGGCTAAGACAAATTCTTGATTCTTGAGTGAAAGGATCTGTCCGCGAACCACCCTTGCCATCGTTAGCCAGGAAACCAGACCAAGTGCAAAGAATAACAAGAAGATCTGGCTTAGACCCTGACCTCCGCCAAAGGTATCTGCAAGCGTTTTGATAAATGCAGGAGCATTCGGGCCGCCAAATACGGAAAGGAGAACAATTACGATAAGAATATATGGGATCGCATAAATGATATCGACTATACGCATCATTATATTATCGATCCGGCCGCCAAGGTAGCCCGCCGTCGCTCCATAGCTGACTCCGACGACCAATGAAACGAGCGTTGAGATGATCCCGACCATCAACGAAATCCGTCCGCCCTGCAAAACACGTGCAAAGAGATCACGTCCTTTATCGTCGGTTCCCATTAGATGCTCAGCCGAAGGCGGAAAGGATTTCACTAAAGCGCCGTTATCAATTCCAGACGGAATATATTCCGCGGTTACTCCCGTTGTCCAAAACAGTATTATCGGACCGAATGCGACGGCAAAACCCATGATCGCCAACACTATCAATCCAAAAACGGCCAGCTTGTTCTTCAAAAGACGCTTCCAGGCATCCAGCCAAAGCGACGTTCCTTTAATTACTTGATTGTCTTCAGACATAATTCTTATCCCAGTCAAAAAAATCTTTTATTGAATTTCCACCCTCAAAGCCTTCGTATGCGGCCAAGCTATTCATATCTTATTCTTGGATCTAAGAAGCCATATGAAATATCGACCAGAAGGTTGAAAACCATCACCAGAATCGAAAGAAATGCGACGATGCCGATGATCACCGGCTCGTCACGGTTTAATACCGCTTGAATAAAAATATTACCGAGTCCGGGAATCGCAAACACCTTCTCAACCACAACCGTTCCGGCTAAAAGCCCTGCAAGGGCCGGGCCCGTGAATGATACGACCGGAATTATCCCTCCGCGAAATGCGTGCTTCATCAAGACCGTTTTTTCGTCCAACCCCTTCGCCCGGGCGGTTCGGATATAATCTGAGCGTAAAACCTCGAGCATTCCGGCGCGGGTCAGCCGCGCTATATAGGCTGCATAGCTTGCCGAAAGGGTAACGATCGGAAGTATAAGCGCAAGGAATCCACCCCAGCGGGCAGGCGGAAACAAATACAGCCAAAGCGAAAATATGAGCACCAGGATCGGTCCTAAAACAAAGCTGGGAACAGACAAGCCAAGCATCGCTGCAGCCATCGATCCGTAATCAAATGCCGAATTCTGTTTGAGTGCGGCAATGATCCCGGCCGTAAGGCCGATGATCAGCGCGAGGATGTAGGCGAAAAATCCGATCGTGGCGGAGTATGGAAAATGCCGGGCTATCATTTCGTTGACCGATTGTCCTTCAAACTTCAAAGACTCGCCAAAATCCAATCTCACCACGTTCCACATCATGATTCCATACTGCTCGATCCAGGATTTGTCCAGGCCGTATTTTTCACGGATGTTTTTCTCTATTGCGGGCGGGAGCTTTTTCTCACTTGAATAAAAATTACCCGGAGCAACACGGATCAGGCCCCAGGTAACCGTAACCGCAATTAGCGCCATCGGAATTACTAACAACAATCTACGAATAATGAAACTTAACATTTTTCCTCAACTATGGTTTTAGTGGACTCGTTTTCAGGTTCTATTCAGCTGCCGGCTTTGAGTCGTCTTCGTCCGAACTCGCCGTTGCCGCCTTTGACTTTTCTTCGGCTGCCAATTGGGTTGCCATCAAACGATCGACGTGTTCATCAACAATGGGATCACTCAGCTTCATTAGCTCTTTTACGTCTTGGTCCCATTTTGATTCGTCCTTTTCGATATACACAAACTTCCAGGGATGCAGAGTACCCGGATTGGGATACAGGCCCTTTACGTAAGGCTTTTTGATCCAGTTAGTTGCATTGGTGAACAGCGAAGCGATCGGCTGATCCTTCATCAAATAAAACTCGGCCGCAGCAAGCATTTCAAGACGTTTTTGAGGATCAATCTCTTTATTTGCTTCCTCAAGCATCTTGTCAAACTTTGGATCGTGCCATCCGGTCGAGCTGTCGTTGTTCTTGGTGTAGAAA
>JABDJV010000386.1 GCA_013003295.1 Pyrinomonadaceae bacterium
ACCGATGTCAGCGTTCACAAGAAATTCAATGACAAACAGATCGTCTGGGGAGGATTTCGCAATACCCAGCGAAATGCGATTCACGATCAGCAGATGATTGCCGGAGCTTATACTCCGTTTGCAAAAAAGTGGGGCGTCACGGCTGAGGTAGAAGTGAGCCCGAACAACAATTTTATCGGGAAAGTGAATCTTTACGGAAAGATCGAGCGCGTGTTTCCAAAAGGCTGGATCGGACACGGTGGTGTTCGCTTTAGGTCTTACCGCGATGTAAATGTAGCAACCGCGTTCGGTACGGCCGAAAGATATTGGGGCAACAATCTTGCAGGATACACCTTCAATTTCACTACTCTGAGTTCGGGCGGAACGGCGCCAAGCCACCGCGTACATTATTCGCGTTATTACGGCGAAAGAGTAAACAGCTTTGGATTTGCCGTCGCGGCGGGTCAGGAAGTTGAAAATTTGGGCCCTGGTTTGGGCGTTTTGAAAAGCAACACCTGGAGTGTAAGTACTTCGGTCAGACATTGGGTCACCGATAGTTTCGGGATCATGCTTGACGGAAATATTCACAGGCAGGGTGATCTCTATTATCGAAGAGGATTGAATTTTGGCGTTCGCTATAGATTCTAATTGGGTTGTCGATTTCGCGTGGATCCTCGGCATTGCTTGCACTCTTGCAAGCGTGTCGATGATCCTTTTTGTGCTTTGGTTTCGCCGATATGTCGATGCTGAAAACAGGCACGAAAAACTGGTAAATGATCGATGGCAGGAAACGCTTTTCGAAATTGTCAGCGCCGACGAAAGCCCGGATGCAGAAAATCTTCCGGATGACGATTTCGGTGCAGAATCATATAGCGGGAAGTTCAAAAACGATTTCGACGATGAAGTTCTGCAGCAGATACCCGAGAAAGATTCACCGTATTTTCTATATACCTGGAATTACATACATGAATCCCTTCGCGGCAATGCCAAAGACCGTCTGAATGCATTCGCAAAGAGTCGCGGGGCCAAAGAAAAGGCGCTGAAGCTCCTCAGAAGCCGATTTATCAAACATAGGCTGCTGGCGTTGAACACCTTGGGCAATCTTGGCGAAAAAAGCACTTACGACAGAATTTCGACCTTCGCAGCAAAAAGGGATCCGATCGTTTCTGTCTGGGCGTTTAGAGCGATGTTTAGAATTCGTCCGCGGGAGACGTTGGAAAAGCACCTTCATTTGATCGCCGAAAGGGCTGATTGGTCGCCGGCCCATGTTGCCAAGATCCTCAAGGAGTGTGATGTCGACCTTATCTCCGAAGGATTGGCAAAGTTATGCAACGAATACCGGGAAAAAGAGATCTCCGAAAAGCAGTTTGCATACCTGGTCTCCTACCTCAGGTTTGCACATCAGCGGGACGCCGAGCCGATTCTTCGAAAGCTCATTTCCGAAAGCTCTCAGATGGAAGTTTTGATCTCCTGCCTGCGATTGGTTCGCTCGGAGGATTCTCTTCCAAGTATTCGAAAGCTCTTGATTGATGAACGTTGGCAGCTGCGAATGTTCTCGATCATGGCGATTGAAAGATTCGGACACTCCTACGATATCGAACTGCTGAAAAGATCACTCGATGATAAGAATTGGTGGGTTCGGTATTATGCGGCTCAGGCACTGCTCCGAATGCCTGATATGACGACCGACGACGTAAAAAAGCTCTCGGTCATGGTTGAAACCGATTTCGAAAGAGACATCCTCCTACAGGTGCTCGCAGAAGCAGAATTTAGATGCAAGACGCAATCCTCCACAGCTTTGTAGAATATATACAGTGGTTTTATCTACTCTATTTCATAGGTTTAAATGCGACCTATGGAATTCTGGGTTTGATATCGCTATTTGTCTTGCCGCGCTATATTCAGAAACAGATCGCACAAAGATTGCCCCATGCAGAAACGGGATTTGAGCCTCCGATCTCACTTATCGTTACTGCCTATAACGAGGCTCCGGTGATAATTCCGTCCACAGAGGCTTTAAGGCAGTTGGACTACCGGGAATTTGAGATCGTTATCGTCAACGATGGATCGACCGATAACATGATGGAACTTCTTACGAAGAAGTATGATCTCGAGGTATTTCCGGCGGCTATACGTGAATCGATCGATCACGAACCGATCAAGGCGATCTATCAATCGAAAAAGTATTCGAATATCCGCGTTGTTGATAAAGAAAACGGCGGCTGTAAAGCAGATGCCTCAAATGCTGGAATAAACGCGGCAAAATACGGGCTCTTTATGCCGCTTGATGCGGATACGATTCTCGAGAGAGATTGCCTGAAACTTTTGATTCAGCCTTATCTGCTAAACGCAGAAACGATCGCTGTCGGCGGGTCGGTCAGGATCTTAAATGGCTGCGAGGTAGAAAACGGGTTTTTGACAAAGGTCGGTTTTCCAAAAAACTGGTATGCGCGCTTTCAGGTCCTCGAGTACGGAAGAGCATTCTTAAACGGACGGGTCGGTTGGAACTTCTTCGACGCCTTGCCGCTGATCTCGGGCGCTTTTGGTTTATTCAAGAAAGAAGCAGTTGTAGAAGTAGGCGGCTATAGCAATACATCGCTCGGCGAGGATATGGACCTGGTGCTCCGGCTGCATCGCCATTTCCGTTTGAAAAAGATTCCATACCGTGTGGATTTTGTCTCTGATGCAACCTGCTGGACGGAGGTTCCATACACTTACGACATTCTGAAAAAGCAGCGGGTAAGATGGCAGCGTGGGCTTTTTGACTGCATCTGGGAAAATAAAAAACTTCTGTTTCATCCAAGGAGCAAAGGTGTCGGCTGGGGGTCGATGCCGTTTTTGCTGTTTATGGAGGGGCTCAGCCCGTTCATCGAACTCTTTGGATACTTCTTCTTTTTGATCTCGTACTATGCAGGCATGGTGAGCTTTGAAGGCACTGTTGCGTTTTTATTTCTCTCCGTTGCCAGTGGTTTCATGATCTCGATGTCGACAGTTTTGCTCGAGGAATTGATCTTTCAGACTTATCCTGAGAAACGGGATCTGCATACTATGATCGCCTGCGCCTTTCTCGAAAACTTTGGGTATGGCCAGATAAATTCCGTCTGGCGGCTGGAAGGCACGATAAAATGGATCCTCAACACAAAGAAGAGCTGGGGCATGATGGCCCGTAGCGCTGCCTGGAATAAGACCGCAACCGAGGAAGAAGGAGGTGTACACGCAGTTATTGAAAATACGGAAAAATTGGACGCTCCCGCGGAAGTAAGTGAAGAGACGAACGGATAAATAATTCGTTGGTAAAAAGTAGTCTGGGGTGTTTATTCAATCGCCGCAGCTTTCGATGATACTGGCTGATTCCGCTTCCGCTTTTTGTTGTCAATCAAAAAAGATAGACTTTACATGTGGCCGAACTGAAGAAAAAGCTAAAAAACCTGCCGACCGACCCGGGCGTTTACCTGCACAAAGATGCGAAGGGTAAGATCATCTATGTAGGTAAAGCCAAGAGTCTGCGCAATCGGGTTCGTCAGTATTTTCAGTCGGGAAAGGGTAAGGGAAGGAAGACCAATCGCCTGATGAAGCTGATCGCGGATTTTGAGTTTATCGTCGTCGATACCGAGGCCGAGGCGCTTGTGCTCGAGGCAAACCTCATCAAAAAGCACAAACCCCGCTACAACGTGATGCTTAAGGATGATAAGCAATATCCTCATTTAAAGATCACCAACGAGGCGTTTCCCAAGGTTGTTATCACCCGCAAGATATTAAAAGACGGTGCGAAATATCACGGTCCGTTCCTTCCCGCGAGTCTCGCTCGCAAAACGCTCAACGTGATCAATCGAACATTTCAGCTTCGCACGTGCACGATCGAGATTGATGGAAAACTGCCGCGCCCATGCCTTGAATACCATCTCAAGCGCTGCCTCGGGCCTTGTGTAAAAGACCTGTGTGATCCGGAAGAATACGGTCAGGCCGTGGAAGACGCGGTGCTTTTCTTGCAGGGAAAGAATCGAGAGCTTTCCAGAGAGCTTGAAAAGCGAATGTGGCAGTATTCGGAAAATCACAATTTTGAGCTCGCCGCGAAGTTTCGCGATATGTCAAAAACGGTGATCGCGCTTGATAACGACAATCAAAAGATGGCGACAAAACCCGACCGCGACATAGATATATTTGGCTACTATCGCGAAGCGGATACGCCGCGTATAGCGCTGCAGCTCTTTACCATGCGCGAGGGAAAGATCGTCGGGCGGAGAGAATTTTTCTGGGAAGATCTGGATAAAGACAATTTTGACCCCTCGGAATTTTTGGGTGAGGTCCTGGCGCAGTATTACACAACCGACTATGTACCGCTCGAAATAAATGTGCCGGTAAACTTTGAAGACCGCAAAATACTCGAGAAAATTTTGACCGAAAGGAGAGGCCGCAGAGTAAATATACGCGTACCCAAACGCGGTCAAAAGCGCCATCTCGTTTCATTGGTCGAGACAAATGCAAAGATCGCCTTTGAGCAGCGGTTCCGCGTTCTTAAACCGGATATGGAAAAGGTGCTTGGCGATATGCAGGAGATACTTGAGCTGCCGTATTTTCCTGAGCGAATCGATTCTTTTGATATTTCGAACATACAGGGCGCTGAAAACGTCGCTGGGATCGTCGCCTTTGAAAACGGAAAACCGAACCGCGCACAATATCGGCGCTACAAGATCAAGACCATCGAAGGCCAGGATGATTTTGGCTCGATGAATGAAGCCGTTTTTCGCAGATACCGCCGGGCCGTCGAGGAAAACACACCGCTCCCGAATCTTATCTTTATCGACGGCGGAAAAGGTCAGCTTTCGGCTGCGGCAGCAGCGATGCGCGAACTTGATCTTGAAGCGATCCCGCTGGTGGGGCTGGTAAAACCTCCGCGCAAGCACAATGAGATCTCGCACCTGTTGGTAAAGGGCCGCGAAGATCAGCCGGTAGAATTCGAGCCGACCTCGCCGGTATTTCGACTGGTGCAGCAAATCCGTGACGAGACCCACCGGGTCGCGGTGCAATATCATCGCAAACGGCGCGAGATGCGTGATTTCACCTCGGAATTAACAGCGATACCGGGCATAGGGCAGAAAAGAAAGATGAAGCTGCTGAAGTTTTTTGGGTCGATCGAACGGATCGCAAATACCGGGCCCGATGAGCTTGCCGAACTCATCGGGAGAAAAGCTGCAGAAGAAGTCGTGGACCATTTCGAAAGGCAGCGGCAGTTGGCCGAAGGAAGCAATGAATAGCTTTACCGGGGTTTTGCAACTTTGTTGTAGTACTTTACAAAAGTCATGTTTTTGCTAGTATAATTCTTATCTAAACATACTTGGGAGCATTAAATGAAAGGTATATTCGTAACAATTTCTCTGGTTTGCGCGGTATTTGCTGTTTCAGTTTTCGCGCAGGACGAGATCATATTTCAGAGTGATTTTGAAAAAGGAACACAGCCTTGGGAAAAACGCGGAGCCTCGATCGGTACGACAAAAAAGGAAGCTGCGGGCGGGAAGAAAAGCCTGCGCGTGTCCGGAAGAAGAGATACGTGGCAAGGTGCTCAGCTAAATGTGACGAAACTGCTCCAAAAAGGAAAACAATACAAATTTACCGTTTCCGTAAAACTGGCAAAAAAGCAGTCTCCTGACGAGATAAAGATGACGATGGAGCGCGGAAATAATAACTATTCGCAGATCGCTGCGGCAAACGCGAATGCCGACGGATGGACCACGATCTCAGGATCCTTTTCGCCGACCGGCAGCGACCCGTATCTGCTTCTATACCTTGAAGCGGCTGGAGCCAGGACCTCCTATTTTCTTGACGATTTTAAGATCGAGGGTGCGTCATTAATTCCCAAGCAAGAAGGGCTGCTGCACAAATCTGATTTTGAAGATTTTACCGCACAGGATTGGATCCCGTTTGGGAATGGCGTACAAATGTTTAGCTCAAAACCGCTTGGAAGCTCGCGGGGCATCAGGATCGCGGGCCGCAGCAAATCAACGGACGGCATTGCTCTCGACCTTTCACCAAAATTTTATAAGGACCGAACCTACAAATTATCGATCTCGGTACGATTAACCAAAGGACAAAAACCCGACTCCCTAAGACTTGGCGTACAGCAGACCGCGCCGGACGGAAAGAAAACATATGTCGAGGTAGCGCCTTATAAAGAAGCGACCGATGCCGATTGGATTACGCTGGAAGGAGACTATTCCGTGACGACACTTGGGAATAATTTGCTGATAGTAGTCCAGGCAAAAGGAGCGACGACCTCATTTCTTATCGATAATTTCGAGTTGTCCGCGCCTTAACTTCATGTCGGGTCTCTCCAAATAGAAAATCTTTATGGTTTAGCGTCGGGCTCCGCCTGACAATTCCGGGAGACCGCAATAGAAAATCTCGACGGTTTAGCGTCGGGCTCCGCCCGACATTCGCAAAAAAATCATATTTAATAAACTGTTTAAGATTCAACAAAAAAAAATCAATAACAAACAGCCTTTTACAAACGATATACATTTACGCGAAAATGATGTTTGTTTTTTGTCGATTAGGAAAAACGCCGTTCAAATTCAGCCTGATTCATCAGGCTCTCCGCGCAGCGGGTAAAGCCACGTCATTTATGACGCGGTCAGGAATTCAACAAAAAGATTCAGGGCGTTTTAACGTCCTTACGCTTCAAAAAGCTGTAGCTCAATAAAGGACGCTAAAGCGCCCTGTGAAAGAAAGAGCCATCTAAATTCAGCCTGATTAATCAGGCTTTCCGCGCAGCGGGTATAGCCACGTCATTTATGACGTGGTCAGGAATTCAACCAAAAATTCAGGGCGTTTTAACGTCCTTGTAAAATGCTTCAGCAGTAAGGACGCTAAAGCGCCCTGAAATAGAAAGAGAGGCACCCACCACGCCATAAATGGCGTGGCTAAACGAAGAACGCCGCGCAGGGCGCGGGAAGCCGCTTTAAAGCGGCTGACGATCTCTGGTACTAAATTCAGAAAACAATATTTCATAAACACAGCAATATGATATTTAACTATCGATCCAAAGAACCAACCCAAACATCGGGCGAAAAACCGCCGCTTCTAATTCTTCTTCACGGTATCGGTGCCGACGAAAACGACCTCTTCGGCCTCGCACCGTTCCTCGACGAACGCTTCTTTATTGTCAGCGCGCAGGCGCCATACCAGTTGCCTTACGGGGGCTACGCCTGGTTCGAGCTTTTTATCGAGCCGGGAAATGTTTCATTCAATGCAGAACAATTTCTCGAAAGCCGATCAAAGATCCCAACGTTTGTCGACGAACTCATCAGGGAACACGATCTTGACGCCTCGCGCGTTTTTCTATGCGGATTCAGCCAGGGCGCGATGATGGCACTCAGCTCCGTGCTTACCGTTCCGGAAAAATATGCCGGCCTGGTTGCTATGAGCGGACGCGCCGCAACCGAAATGCTTCCGCCGGAAGAGAATTTTGAAGGGCTAAAAGATTTTCCGATATTTGTATCTCACGGTGTATATGACCCGGTTCTTCCGATCGATAACGGCCGTGCGACAAAGGAAATTCTCTCGCGTCTCCCGGTCGATCTCGAGTACAAGGAATACCCGATGGGCCATGAGATCTCACAGGAAAGTTTGGGGGATGTTCGGGAGTGGTTCAGCAAGCGCCTGGGGAATCAATGATTCAAACCAAAACACACAGGCCGAAACACGACTGCGAAGGAGTGTGCCCACAACCATCTGAGATCAAAACAGTCGACGAAAGCATTCAAGCAATCGATTAGGCAAAGTATTCGAAAAACGACCGCTTACTCGCGTGCGTGTTTCGGCCTGTTTGAGAGCGGATTCTTTGGGTCCAAGCCGGCCATTTACATTGACGTTTGTTTATATAAACGTTTCAAACATATAATTCTGAAAAATTTCAATTCGAAGATCACTGAAATCACATGCCAAATTCTCCAAAACTTCTCAAATACTTCCCGCCGATGGGAGTATACGAAACCCTCTTTAAATTCCAGGATGCGACCGGCGACTATATGGGTGATGAGGGGACACACCCCTGGGCGCAGGGGTTTCCGCTGACGACCCAACTCCCAAACGGACCCGAGCTTCCTTCGAGTGTTGAATTTGGATATCTCGACCTAAAGTATCCTCAGGCGACGGGGAATCCCGAGCTGCTTGAAGCGATCGCAAAATACTACAGACACTTTTACGACGCAAACATAACTACGGATAACGTCTGCGTTTTTGCCGGCGGAAGGCCGGGCATATATGCATCTGTGGCGTTTTTGCCGAGGGAATATGTAGTCCTGATCGAGGAAACGGAGTACACACCTTATTACGATCTGCTCGAATTGCTTGACCGGAATTATACGATCGTGCCGAGCAACCAGGACAATGGCTTTGCTCCGACGCCGGAAGATTATCGCGGCGCTTCAGAAGGCATCGAAAAACCTTTTTATATAAAGAGCAATCCCTGTAACCCGACCGGGCATGTCTGGCACGGCGACGAGCTAAAAAGCTTTATTAACAGCGTAATAGAAAATGATGAGGCCGCACTTATTGATGAAGCCTACGAATTTTTTAACGCCCATGGAGCCGAGAGTGCCCTGAAACATATCCCCGATATTGACGAGACGAATATTATGGTCGTCGGCGCGGCGACCAAAGGGCTTCAGGTGCCGGGCCTGCGGACGGGATGGGTGATCGCGGCTAAAGAAACCATCGAGATATTTCGCAATTTTTCATCGATCGGAATGGGCGGCGTATCGAGGCCTTCGCAAATCTGTGTGGCGAAAATGCTCGATATCGAGCGCGTCGGACAGGCGAGAAATGCGGTTGCACGCTTTTATAACGAGCAGAGGGATTGGTATCGGGAGCATCTGAGCGAGCTTGGTCTGAAGCTGTTCACGGGTGACGGAGGTTTTTATCACTGGGCCAAACTGCCGGATGGATTGACCGCGGATAAGTTTAACGAACGCCTTTTTGAGCATAAGGCCGCCATCCTTCCCGGGCATCTTTGCGATATGCTCCGCCGCGGGAATGGCGGTCCAATGGGACGGTTTGCGCGTTTTTCTTTCGGGCCGTTGAAACGTAATGTGCGGACCGATGTTATTCGGATAATGGGCGAGTGTTTGAGATAGGCTGGGAGCGCAGGCATCCCTGCCTGCAATGAGTGCTTTGCACGAAAAGTACGCTATAAGCATTAAAGATTATTGACGATTTCGAACCGGAGTGCAGGCATCCCTGCCTGCAATGAGTGCCTTGCACGAAGGTGCGTTATAGCTTTAAAGATTATTGACGATTTTCGAACGCCTTGCGTTCGTTGCAGGCGGGTCGCCTGCGGTCCGACGGGTTCGCTCCCGGCTACGGCTCATCGCATTCTTCTTTTACACTTATAAACAGCTTTCTGAATCTCATTTCGGCACTGCCGTCGTTTTCAACATAAGGGATCGTTTTATTCGCGCAGTTTCCCCAGCCAAAATTCATCACTTCGACACGCGCAAACTTCTCCCAATCACGGCGTGCGTTCTCCATATCAAATTTTCTCTTCATTCGGCCCGGGCCGCTGTTCTGCTGACGTGAATCCATATTTACCTTGAGCCAGGTCGCACGGAGATATTCACCGCCCTTTACCAGCGGCTCGACATAAAAATCTTTGCAAAACGAGGCACCCTCATACTTCCGCAAAACCGAAGGGGTTTTATAGGACTGCATTGAAAGGCGTTTGAGCTTATAGAATTCGTCGGTCTCGCGGATCTTGGCTTTTTTGAGCCGCTGCCAATACGGATCTTTGACGACTTCCAGATTCTTAACTTTATTTGAAACGGTCCTATACTCCGTGTCCAGATCCTCGACACTGAGTTTTCCGATATCCTCATATTTAAAGACAGAAGTCTGGGTAAATAAGGGTATTGCTCCGGTCGAAGAAACCAGTTCCCAGGTATCCTTTAGCTGTTTTTCTGTGTATTTTTGCGAATCGTATTTTCCTTCCATCGCACACGCGGGATTTTCCCAACTGAAGGTTTTTGTTTGGGCCAAAACATCCCCAACCGAAAAGACTGCTATGTTTAGCGAAAGAAAGAGAACTGTTAGTATAGTTTTCATAGTGATCAGACGTAAAAATCGTCTTCAAATTTGCTCCAATTTATATAACGAAATCTTATGGAAACAGAGTCGATTTCAGATAATAAGATACCACAGGAAAAATTGTATAAGGATAGGCAGGTCTGGGTTGCGAGTATGCTTGGCGGACCGCTCACAGCCGGATATGTTATTGCCAGGAATTTTAAGGAGCTCGGTGAGAACAAAAAGGTTCCATTAACGCTGATTATCGCCGTTATTGTCACAATAATCGTGTTTTCACTGGCGATTGTACTTCCGGATGGTTTTCCGAACATAGGGCTCCCATTAATTTACACATTGGCCGCATTTGCGTTAGTAAGAATCTACCAGGGTGAGAGACTAACCGAGCATGCGCGAAAAGGCGGGCTGTTTCAGAGTTGGTGGAAGACGATCGGTGTTTCGATGCTCGGTTTGGCTCTAACCATTGTGCTAGTAGTAATGCCAATTTTTGCCTTTTTCTATTTTTCTGCGCCAACGGAAATCGTTAAGACATATGGTATGACTGAGAATGAAATTGGTTATCAAGAAGGTAACGTTACAGAAAGAGAAGTTGATTTGGTAGCCAAGGCTTTAAGAGAAACGGGTTTTTTTGACGATGAACACAAGAGCTACACGTATGTTTTGAAAAAGGGGAATACCTACGAACTCTTTTTTAACTTTAATTTCGCCGGGCAGATCACGTCCGATACCATAGATAATTATGGGGAGTTTCGGAAACAGATGCAAACGTTTTTCCAGGGCAAAAAAATCGTGGTGAATCTTGTAGTTGACGATATTGCGAATGTGATAAAGCGAATCGAATAACCGTAAAACATTTACCATTTATCATTGATCATTTATCTCTGACGCCTGACTAGACTCGGCATTATACTTGCCAAAATTCCAGAAACTGTCTACTAGACCAAGTAATTCAAAAAGCAAAAACAAACACGAGCCATTCAGGGGTCAGGCTCGTGTTTGTTTCGCTGGGGAGAGGATTGTACATTTTTCATTGACCATTGACCATTGACCAATTACCAATTACAAATTACCAATTACCAATTACCAATTACCAATTAACACTGACTCAGTCTTGCTTGCTCACGTAGTTTTTGTGAACTACGATCTTTCGTCTCGCATCCACGGCTTCAAAAAGCACGCTGTTTTTTTCTTCGCGGGTAACGACCTTCGAACGGCTCGAGACATTCTGCGTCGAAGCCCTTCCCCTGTCGGCACCTAGCAAAAACGCGTAAACTTCACCCGGCTTCACCAAATTAAACTTCACTTTTTCGTCTAAATTTGCCACGGCTTCGATGGCGGCGGCTTTGAGCATTCTTGTCCAAAGCTTTTTGAAGAGCGAATTGGAAACATAAATATCGGCGCTGTTTATCTTGCCGTTGATCGCAAATGCATAGCCGATCACATCGCGTTTTCCGTCGATGACGTTATCGAGTTTGTCTAAATAACCATTTATATTCGCCTTCACCCGTTTGTTTTCAAGCGTCAGCTGAAGACTTGTTGCGGATTTTTCGTCTGCGACCGATCCCCCGACATTTATGCTCAACTTGTCCTGCGCCTTGCTTACCTCGTTCCAGACTTCCTGCTGCGAACGAGTTTTATTGGCCGCGATCTTTAGCTTCTTGGTCACTATGCGGTCGTTTGAAGACGAGAATTTTCGATTGTCTTCTTTACCGCGTTTTTCCCAGCGGCCGGATTCTACACAGAATGCCTGGATCAGGATCCGTCCTGAACGCGCCGGAATTATTATCGAAACTGCGAGCACCCGGTCTTGCTTGCCGCCTTTAACGATGTCGCCCGATTGGATGAATACGTCTTTGGTTTTTGAAAGATTTTCTACCGCAAGCTCATTTACGTTGGAGGTTTCGTAAACGACAAACTCCTTATTTTCCATTGCTTCCTGAAGTGTCAGGATATTATTCTTTGTGTACTTGTCTTTCCCGTGGATCAGGAAGATCGAGAGATTTTTGTGGCTGTAGCTCCGCGATATTTTGTATTTTCCGCTCTGCGCATTGATGGCTGTGATGCTTCCTAATGTCAAAAAAAGCAGCGTGAATACGCCTATAAAACTTCGTAATTTCATAACTTACTCCTTATCTGGTTCAAAAAATTCTGACCTCTTGGGAAGGCTTGTTTTTCTACTGAACGGAGCGCTATTCGATTCTTGCACCCGATGTTAGTTCGCACCGTAAAGGAGAGACCGCGGTTTTCTATTAACTGTTTTGCGGAGAAAAAAGAGGATGTCTGAGGAGTTTGGGATCATGTACCGAGCAATCGGCGACTCTGAGGTTCATTTCGGGTGCACCTTTTAGCCACGCGCTTCAAAGCGTGTATCGAGTCAAAGGTCACAAAGAGGTGGTATGAAAACCCGATTTCATATAATGGCGATTTTTTTTATAGAGACACGTCGTTCACAGACCGGCTTAAGCCTAAAAGAGTAAGGACGTTAAAACGCCCTAGGTTATTCCTGGGAGTTCCAACCACGCACTAAAGTACGTGGCTATACTGTAATTCGACCGTTTTTCAGACGGCCGATTACATTTATGCCTTAAGCCGACCGAAAAGGACGTTAAAACGCCCTGTCATCTATTTCTTCCTCCCTAACCACGCACTGAAGTACGTGGTTAAACTACGGCCTAACCACGCACTGAAAGTGTTTGTCTAAACGTACGAATGGCACTTTTCATACGACTTGTGTCGTCGAAAACAAGTGCAAATTATTCAATTTTTTTTGCCGGCTGGCGTCTTCCTCCCTGGTCTAGTATCAATTCGGTCACACTGCCATCGTCCCCTTTTACAAATATAACGCGGGCGTCGACACCTTTTACCGAGAATATCGTTTCCGATTCAGGGATCAGGTCCAATTTCCCCTGACCGGTAGCCTGGGCGATCAGTTTTTCATTTTCCATTGTGATGGTGATAATGAAATTCGGAGTGAGCTGATACTTGCCGAGGTATTTGTCAAAATGTTTCGAGTCTACTTTTGTTTCTTTTCCTTCAAGTCTTCTGATAACAACGATCGCGTTGGCATTATTGGAATCAAGCTCTACTGATTTTTTATAGTTGATCAGCGCCAGATCTTTTTGCCCGTCTTTAAGATAGGCCTCGCCAAGACTGTCATAGGGATTCGACGCCTTTGGAAACATCTCGACATTCAGCTTGAAAATCTCGATAGCGTCCTTCGTCTTGTTCATGCCCATGATTTGATAACCAAGAGTATTCAGCTCTCCCTCAGAAAAATCATAGTTTTCGGAAGTACTGCCCGATTTGAGCTTTCTGTATTCCGCTACCGCCGCAGCTCCGCCGTTTTCTTTAGCTGTTTTGTAGATCGCTTCAGCGACAGATTTCTTCGGACCCTCATACGGCTGCCCGTTTAGGATCAAACCGATAGAGCCCATGATCGCACCGTGATAACGTCCTAAGC
>JABDJV010000411.1 GCA_013003295.1 Pyrinomonadaceae bacterium
AGCCTAGTCTTGTTCATTCCGTCAAGCGCCTTCTGGTTCGCCGGATAGTTTTCTCCGATCCGTTTCCAAACTCCTTCCGGCAATCTGAAATCCTTGATCGCATAGACTTCCTTGTAGATATCATGGATCCTTTCCGCATCCTCCTCCATTTCAGCTTCGCCTTGAGAATGCACCGGAAAAGCGCTTAGGCAAAACACAACCAACCCAATTGTTAATATTTGAAAGTCTCTAAACTTCATCTCTCCTCCTATTCTTTATAATATGTAATCAGGACGATACTCTGATACTTTTTTGCATGTTGGCGAACGCAAGAAGCTTTCCGAGGTTACTTTGCCATCGGCGTTTTCCGAGCCCGAACCGTTCCGCCGATCACCAATGCGGCGGAGATGATCAAAAGATTCTTTACAATATATTGGCCTTCCATCGTTAAAGCGTACGGAAATCCGCCGGCTTGAAAGACAACTGAAGGCAGAAAAACGAGCGGCATAAACGTACCGACCATCTGCATTGCCAAGAGTGCAATAGCGATACGGATCGTCTTGCGAAAAAGAAACGCTGCTCCTATTATCACTTCCCACCAACCGATCACCAACAACCAGGTTTCCGGTTGGAATAATGGAAGCCATGCCACGGTTTTTAGGAGAAGCGGTTCCGCCGGAGAAACGCCAAACGGCTTAAGAAGTCCAAACCAGATGAATATGACGCCAAGCGAAAATCGCAGTGCTGCAACACCCCAATACTCCATAAAAGAAGCAATTTTTTCGTCAAGTTTTTCGAGATCGAAATTCATTTGATCATATTAGTCATGCTGCTCTGCCATACTGGTCAAATATAGCATCTTAAATCTCGTCACAAAAACTTCTCGCCAACCATTATTTGCGGGCCAAGAATCTCATCGAATTTGCCAAAAATTCGAATAAACATATAAACTACGGAGACTATTAAGAAGACAAACGAGACAATACTGGGGGAGCAAGAATGTATACAATCCGTGGGAAATTTCTGCGTGCGGGCCTCGTCGGTGCCGCAATCTGTTTGATCAGCGGCGCGTTATCGGGTTTCGATATGAAGATCAAGGATCAATTTGACATCGAAGAGATGACCGTTATGGAGATGCAGGACGCGATGAAGTCCGGAAAGGTCACTTCAAAACAATTGGTCCGGATGTATTTGGACCGGATCAGGCAAATTGACGGTAAACTCAATTCGATCATCGAGATCAACCCGGATGCCATAAAAATTGCCGAGCAGATGGATAAGGAAAGAGCCGCCGGAAAGGTTCGCTCAATGATGCACGGAATTCCACTCGTAATAAAAGACAACATTGACACCGCGGATAAGATGAAAACAACCGCGGGTAGCCTCGCTTTGGTTGATGCCCCAACGCCAAAACAAGACGCCTTTGTAGTAAAACAGATGCGCGCGGCGGGTGCCGTATTGATCGGTAAAACGAACTTGAGCGAATGGGCAAATTTTCGCTCGGAAAACTCTTCGAGCGGCTGGTCGGGACGCGGCGGACAAACTCACAATCCCTATATACTGGACAGAAGCCCGTGCGGCTCATCTTCCGGATCGGGTGTTGCAGCGGCGGCAAATCTTACCGCGGTAGCGGTCGGAACAGAGACGGATGGCTCGGTTGTATGTCCCGCCTCGATCAACGGAATTGTTGGAATTAAGCCGACTCTTGGATTAGTTTCGCGAAGTGGAATTATCCCGATCGCACACAGTCAGGACACGGCCGGGCCAATGGCAAGAACGGTTACCGATGCCGTAATCCTCCTTAATGCAATGGTTGGAATGGACAGTACGGATTCAATAACCTCGCACTTTGCCGGCAAGGGCGAAAAAGACTACACAAAATTCTTGGACAAAACCGGATTAAAGGGAGCACGGATCGGCGTCGTTCGCCAATACTTTGGAAAAAATCCAGCTCTCGACAGCTTGATGGAGGAAAACCTGAAAAAACTTGAAAATGCGGGAGCGACCATTGTTGACGTAGAATTCCCGCATTTCCGCGGCTACGGCGATGACGAATACGAGGTTTTGCTTTACGAATTCAAAGCCGATTTGAATAAATATCTCCAAGCTCGCGGCGTCAAATACAATTCACTCGAAAAACTCATTGAATTTAACAAGCAAAACGCAGCAAGATCGATGCCGTATTTTGGGCAGGAGATCTTTGAAAAGGCACAAGCAAAGGAGGATCTAAACGATAGCGGCTACAAGCTTGCATTGATGACGAGCAAGGTTTTGACCCAGGACAAAGGAATCGATGCGGTGATGGACAAACATAAGCTCGATGCGCTCGTCGCTCCCTCAAATTCGCAATCCTGGCTGATTGATCTGATCATGGGCGACAGCCCGACCAATTACGTGGGAAGCTCGAGCCTGGCGGCGGTATCGGGATACCCAAATATCACCGTTCCCTCCGGTTTCTTAAACGAAATGCCGATCGGGATGTCATTCTTTGGCAGGGCTTTTTCTGAACCGACGCTAATAAAGATCGCCTACTCCTGGGAGCAAGCTAGCAATGCTCGGCAGAAGCCGAAATATTTAGAGACATACCGGTGATTCGTTGGAAAATTCGATTCAAGGCCTAAAAGAATAGACGATCATTCCTCGCACCTCAACCGGTACACCATTCACCGTCGTCGGCTTAAAG
>JABDJV010000415.1 GCA_013003295.1 Pyrinomonadaceae bacterium
ATTCTCAACCTCCTCGCTAATATCGAGCATATTGATCTGCCATTCAAGGTGGTCGGTAAGCGTTTCAGAGCTCGATAAGAATTGCTCAAAGCTCGGGAGATCGTCCCGATGTTCAAATTCCCGTGTCTTGTAGCCCGGATCGAGATAATCCTGAAATTCCTGGCCAAGATCGATCTCATCAAAAGAATCTCCTTCCGCATCCTTTGCGTTCTCATCCGTGGATTCATCTATCGCAGACTGCGTCTCTTCCGAAACATCTTCTTTATGACCATTTTCAGGAAATTCCGGTTCGGCCGGGCTGGCGGGCGTTTCTTCCTGATTTCCAGACGGTTCTTCAGACTGCGATTCGAAGTCTCCCTCCGTTCCGTCAGCGTTCTGATCCAGAATTTTCTCAGCGAGTTCACGGATCTCATCACCGGACTCGATCTCTTCAAGCAGCGGATTTGATTCGATCTCTTGCTGAATCAGCTCCCCCAACTCAAGCGTTGTCATCTGCAGCATTTCGATGCGCTGACGCAACTGCGGCGTAAGCACCATTTTCTGCTGTAATTTTTGAGATAATTTTAACAACGCCATCGAATAGAAAGTGCCGGAAATCAGCCGTAAATCCGCTGATTAACCGAAATAAATAACCTATTTAGATTATAACCGATTATGGATGTGAATGTGAAAATAACAAATTCTAAAGTGTAAATCTTTCCCCAAGATAGAGCTTTCTGACCTCTTCATCTTCAACCAGTTCCTGCGGATCACCATCGCGTAGGATTTTCCCCTCAGCCATTATGTATGCCCGGTCGGTGATCCCAAGCGTTTCACGAACGTTGTGATCCGTGATCAGTATCCCGATTTGCTGCTCGCGGAGATAGAGTATGATCTCGCGAATGTCGTCTATCGCGATCGGATCGATCCCTGCAAAGGGCTCGTCAAGAAGAATAAACTGCGGCTCTGTTGCCAGGCACCGGGCAATTTCGACCCGCCTTCTTTCACCACCGGAGAGCGAATCACCGCGGGTTTTTCTGACATGGATGATTCCAAATTCCTCAAGCAATTCTTCAAGCCTGGCAAACCGATCCGCGCGCGGCATCTTCATCGTCTCAAGCACCGCAAGGATGTTTTGTTCAGCTGACAGCTTTCGAAATATTGAAGGCTCTTGCGGCAAATATCCGAGCCCCAAGCGCGCCCGTAAATACATCGGAAGATTCGTTACATCCTCATCGTTTAGCGATATCGACCCCTTTTCGGTCCGTTCGAGTCCCGTGATCATGTAAAAGGTCGTCGTTTTACCGGCTCCATTTGCGCCGAGAAGTCCGACGACCTCACCGCGCTTTACATAAAGACTCACATCGTCAACAACGCGTCGTCGGCCGTAGGTTTTCTGCAAGTTGTTTGCTGCTAATGAATTGCTGGAGTTATCGGGAATGTTTTCCACGTAGTAATTATAGATTATGTTGTGAGATTAGTTAATCGTACCCTTCTTGACTTTGTATACTGAGCGGATCCTTCCGGTTGAATTCTTGGTGGTTTTTCCTTTACCTACCACACGATTCGTTTTCAGGTCGACGGTTACTTCCCTTGCTTCTGAAGAACCATTTTCCTCATCCCTTACACGCGCCGGATTGCCTCGCAGGATGACATTCTCTGAAACTGCATCATATTCCGCATAGCTTCCGGACGCCCGGCGGTTTGGCTGCGTTATGACAACATCTTTCTCGATCACAGTTCGCTTAAGATTATTATCGCCGTCGAGAAAGACATTTGCTATGCCTCCTTCAATACGGTCGGTTCCCTGTCTGATGTCAACATCAGATTCATAGCGAAGCAGATTCTTTTTCTGTTGAAAGAGCATTTTTCGCGAAGATGCAAAAACGGGAATCTTTGATTTTCTGCCGCGAACAGTCCGATTTGCGTCGTAGAGCTTGCTTTGAACCTTTCCTTCAGCAAACAGCTGCCCCTCTTTTTGCTGCAGCAAGAGCCGTTCAGCTCGAATATAGTTGTTGTCTTGCCAGGCGCGGGCGTTTCCAGTGTATAGCGCCGTTTCCTCTTTGTGATCAAACGATCCCGTATCCGCTGTCACAAATACGGGTGAGCTCGTACGGGTAAACGGCGTGGCGCCGCCTGTTTGATTCTGGCTGTAATAGGTCGTGCTAACCTTTCCGCGCAGCGACGACCTGTCTTCCCCGACGTCCCAGTCGATCTCATTCGCTTTCGCGCGTGCGCGCGAGTCCCAAACCGTCGGCTGGGATCCTCGAAACCGAACAAACTGCTCCTTCCCGGAATACGTGATCTTGTCGGCAATACCGTTCCGATCTCCTTCCGAATACTTTGCATTTCCGGTGGTTTCAAACCTGTCGACATCCTGACTTCGTTTATCAAAATAGGCATCAAGATTATTAGCCGTCAGAGTTTGTTTTGCCCGGCCGCCTCCGGTCGGGGTGCGAACCACCTTCGATTTTCCTTTTGCCGAACAACTTTTTGCATTGTTGCCTGAATAGAAGTCACAGGTAAAACTTGGCGAGTTTACAACGGTCTTGTAGTTTTTTGTTGACGCAATAAGTGGTTCAACCACCAATACCGCATTCCCTACAGCCTTTGCGCTGGCCAAATCTTTTCCGTTTGATCTGAGCACTGTATCGATCGAGTCAGCCGTTAGTTTTTTATTTGCCGCATCGGCGATATTGGAAGGTGCATTCAAGCTTATCGTCGTTCGCCCATCGGTCTTCAGATCGCGCAGGGTGCCGTCTTTTCGAAAATCGAGCCTGATCGACTTTAGTGCAACCATGGTCAACTTCTCATATTCATCCGATTCCGACGGTACTATTGTCACACTGCTTTCGCCGATCGCATTTGCATCCTGCAGATCCTGATCCGCATTAAAAGTTGCGTTTAAGGCCCCGGATTTAATCTCGGTAACCCTGTCCGAATTCTTTTGGCGCAGGAATGCATTTCCGTTCGCTTTAGCAAATTTTATTCTTTTGTTTGGAAACAGAACCGCATCGAGGAGCTCACCCTTTACAAGGTCCTCACCTTGAAATACTTCGGCATTTCCATAGAGCGAAATCTTTCCATTCGTCTGCTCATAAACCGCCCTGGATGCCTTGATTCTTGTCGGCTTGGAATCTTCTACGGTCGTTATCTCGACATTTTCTTCGAGGTCAAAAGTATCAGAAGCTTTGCCATAAAATGCCGTACCGGCACGTATTTTAGTCGGCTTTGATCCATCTCGTACTGTTTCTATGTATACATTCTCGTAAAGTTCCAGCTTCTTAAGTTCCTGATCGAGAACGGCGATCGCCCGACCCGCCTTCGTTCTGATCCAATTCGGATCCTTCGATGTCGGCTTCTGATAGACATCGACATTTCCGTTCAAGTCGATCTTACGGATTTCCCTGTCGGAAAAGTAGGCGGTGGCTTTTAACGCCTTTACGTCGATCGGCTGGCTGATCCCTCCGGCTCTATTGCTTTTTGGCGTCAATTTTATATCCACAACCGCTTCGAGTTTGATCTTTTCACCTGCCTGGTCCACAAAGGCGCGGCCGGATTTGATCTTCGCACTCCGTAAATTCGATC
>JABDJV010000420.1 GCA_013003295.1 Pyrinomonadaceae bacterium
GAGTTTTATTCATTTGTCCGTCGTCCCGATAAAAAAAATCTTCTTTGCGGTCTTTGCGCCTTTGCGGTTTGTTTCTTTGTGCAATCGTTCGACCTGCCAATCGAAGAGGTTTCCCGCAAAGGCGCAAAGGGGCATAAGAAGAGATCCGTTGGGCACTGCTGTTTGGCAATTTGGCGATGTGATTTCGGGTCATGATCTTTTTCTACTTAGAGAGCTCCTTGAGTTTGGCCTTTGTAGCCGAATCGGCTTCACCGGTTACCTTTAGCTTGTATTCGGCCTGGAATTTCTTTAGTGCCTCCTTCGTTTGCTCACTGATCTCCCCGTCCTCCGAGCCACAGGAAAAGCCCAGGTTGTTGAGCCTCTGCTGGATTCCGGAATCCTTTTCCAAGGGGTCAAGATCGCCGATTCGTACCGGATAGGTTTCCATGCCGTTACGCAGACTGAGTGTTCCCGTGCGGGCGTCACCCGGGATGAAATGCTCGAGCTTGCCGTCGCTATCGGTTGTCCCTTCGATCCGGTTTCCCCCTATTTCGATCACGTAATCCTCGTTTTTTCTCGGTTTGCCAAGCTGCAGAAGCCGCAGCTTTAATTTGCAGGGATCGCCCTTGATCTTGAACGTGTGTTCGGCTTCAGTCGCTTTGGAAACCTCCTTTTTTCGCTTTTCGGGGATAAAGATCTCGTCGTCTTCGAAAAGCAGGCTCGGATCTTTGCGCCTTGCTTTAAGCGACGCATTTTCACCGTGATTCCAAACCGTTTTCCAGAAGAATCCATTCTTTTTTGCTATGCTGATAGCGCTTTCGCCTTGTCCAACTTTCACTTTTGCCATATTTATTTCTCTCCTATGGGTTTTTGGGAACCCAGAAAAATCGTCAAACTTCTCGATTGTTCAAATACAAGAGATCTTCTTGCTCACGTGCGGTTCGCCTCAATTAAATTGCCACTAGCTTTAGCTGGTGGGAAGTTGCCTTTGATCTCTACTCTTTGGCCAAAATCACTCATATCATTCTTCCTTGGTCCCTTCGCCCGAGCCCGATCAATAGAATTCAACTCTGTAATTCGGCTAAAGCCGGGGCGTTAATTTCCATCTCTCCACTAACTGAAGCTAGTGGCAATTTATTGCAAATTCTCTTTATCCTTCTTCCCAGGCATCCTTGTCCAAATCCGGGAAAGTGATCTTGGCGCTTCCGGGATCTATGTTTTTTACTTCGGCTTTTCCGTCAACGTTTGTGCTACCTGACGCGACTCGGCCATCCGGTGCGGTTACTTTGTAATAAACTCCGGGCACCGGATTTCCGGCTTCATCGACCAGCTTGATCTTGATCCATGAAGTCTTGGTCGGATCGCCGTCACGATGCGTCTTTTCTTTTCTATTGTTTGAATTCTTTAATAATTTGGGTTTCGACCCGGGTTGTGCATCATCTGCTTTATCCGGTTCTTTGGGTGGCGCCGGACCTGCGGGATTTGCCGGGCTCGCACCGAAGTTTGCGCCTCCCGAATTGATCTTGACCTGATTTCCGACTATGGATACTCCGGAGCCGTCAATTCTTATGAACCCCCCAGTAGATCTCAGGCAAATTTCATCAGCATCGATTACGGCAAAAGGGGCCTCGAGGGCGACACCGACGCTGCCGGCGACCTTAAATGCCGAAGTTTTTACTAAGACATCATCGCTAGCCGTCAGAGAATACGTTCCGCCCACACTGTGATTATCGGCGCCGCCAATTGCTGTGTGCCTGTCTTTATCGACTTTTTCGTGCTGGTGTCTTTCGACAATACGATGCTCATCCCTTCGGACTTTATCGCGCCGATCGTTGGTGACAATAAAATGATGATCGTTTCCGACCCATTCTCGCCGGTCATTTAGATTCCGGACATCAATGTCTTTTTGGCCGTGGACAAATACCTGCTCCTCATCTTTCTTATCCTCAAAGCGAATCTCGTTAAATCCGCCTCCGCCCTTGGTCGAATCGGTTTTGATCGTCGATTTCGTCTTTTCATCCGGAAGCGTGTAGGGCGGAACCATATCGGGGTTATAGACGCAGCCGTTGATAATCGGCTGATCCGGATCGCCCTCAAGGAAATCGACGATAACCTCCATTCCGATTCTCGGAATAAACATAGATCCCCAGCCATTTCCTGCCCAGGATTGCGAGACCCGGATCCAGCACGAACTGTTTTCATCGACCTGGCCTTGCCGGTCCCAGGGAAACTGCACTTTTACACGGCCGTATTTGTCGGTAAATATCTCTTCGCCTGATGGTCCGACCACGGTGGCGATCTGGCTTCCCTGAACGATTGGCTTTGGAGTTATTCGCTCCGGGCGAAACTGAGGTTTTCCGGCTCCGTGCGCGATACAAGTAAAGTGATTGACATAAGCATTTTCGACATCATCACCGGAAATATATGCCGGAGTCTGGCGAACCATGTGAACGACTGATCTGACTACGTTATACCGGTTCAGCTCCTTGTTCGGATGCCTTTGCAGTTTAAACCGGTAGCCGGACGTAAATGCACAGCAATCCGATGTTCCTCTTAGCACTTCGTGTTTGACATCAAACACTTCCATGGCTATTTCCGCTGTTCGGTCCCGATCTGGAAAAAGTCCCTTCATTCCGGCCTCATTGCTGCCTCCCATTCGATCGATCCCGTCATATTTCCGCGCGTAGCCTCCCGGGAAATCGTAAACTTGCATGCTTTTATTGTTGTTGATCTGGTACAACGACGGCTGGACCGTTTCGAGGGTGTAATTTGGCAGCTGGAAATTTCGGTCGCGGAACGATACACCACCCGGATTTAAGGTAAAATCGATCTCGAGATCCCTCACGTAAGAGACAAATCCTTCTTTCTCGCTCAATTCAACCTGGTAATCGATTTCGCTCTTACTTGGATTATCCAGGTGAGACTGCGGCGTATCGGCGACGACCATTTTGTGGCTATTATCTTTATGCTCGAAGTAGTAGTAGAAGCCTTCTTCTTCCATAAGACGTGAAGCAAAGTCGAAATCGGATTCGCGATATTGGACGCAATAGTTTCTTCGTTCGTATTCGCCTTGTATTTCGAACGAGACCCGAAATCCTTCAAAGACCTCTTCCAATATTTCCTCGACGCTTTTGTGCTGAAATATTCTGCTCTGTCGATTTTGAGTCAGATACCAAATTTTCGGCACAACTGTGGCGTTATAATATGAAAAACGTGTTGTTCGATTACGTTTTACAAAGGAGTTGAATATCCCGTTAAAAATCCGGGTCGTTCCATCTTCCTGCTCAATGGTGATCGTCGCTTCTTGACCAAGGATCAAAGTAATATCCACGTCGGTCGCCTTATTTCCTTCGTCGTCTTCTTCATGTAGAAGTTCGATTTCATACTGATAAAGCCCGGAAAGCCGTTCCTCTGCTTTAAACGTATCTACCAACAGAAAATCCTTATCCAGGGTTTTCATCTCGAATCGTAATAGTCTGCCGTCTTGCGTTGTTGTCATATTTTCCTTTTATGATCGGTTATAGGCACCTCTTCATCTTCAAGAGACTATTTCTCAACAAGGATCGAGATTGCTCCATCCTTTACCTTTCCGGGAAATGTTTTGCGGTATCCCTCAAAAGAAACCGGAAGATACTTGAGCTCTGACCGATTCGGAAGTTCCACCCGGTAGAGCCAAACCTCCCGTCCTTCGACCCTTTGCTTTTTCTCGGGCTTTCCAAGCAGTTCTTCCACCTCTTTCCTTGACTTCACGGCGAGGACGCGGCTTCCGTAAATATCCCTGATCATTCGGCCGCGTTCTACGGGATCGCCCCTATGCCACTCGATCGAATTGAAGGGTATTTCCGAGTAGTCTCGCATCGGAGTAGATATCACTCGGCAGCAAAGACTGAAAAGCAAAAGCGAGATCAAGATAAGACATCGAGCCGTCTGCCATCGTGGCCGGGCGCCTGGTCGAGAACTTGAGGCGCGGCGGAAGCACATCCCATTATTCAATGGTGGCTTCCGCCTTTCGGGAAGCTGAACGCCATACCTAATTTGTATATTTCCGTTTATCAAGGCGGCTTTTCTCCTGTCTGCCACGGCTCCGTTTAGACGCTGTTAAGCGTTTTCTCAAAATCTAATCCAATTTCAAATTTCTTGTATAGCGGAATCGTTTTCAAAAATCGGGCAGCCGCGTGAGTTTTATTTGAATTTCATGCAGCTGCCCATTCCTGCCTTTCCGAAATCTATTCCCGAAAAAAGCTCTTATGATAAAATCGGCGTTGCCAATAGATTTCGAACAGGGGAATTCTTGCCGAGATCGATATTAAAAGTCCTTAGAATGTCGGTTAGAATTTCTTAATTTTTCTTAGAATGGGCGAAAGCACTGTAAAATCAACAGTTTCATTTGATCGGTTTTCAGTTGATCCGGTGAGAAGAGTTCTCAAAAGTGATGGGGAGATCATCGATCTTAATCCGAAGACATTCGATTTGCTTTTGGCTCTGATCGAAAACCAGGGCGAGATCGCTAGTAAGGAATTACTCCTTGATGCGGTTTGGGGTGATCAATTCGTTGAAGAAAATAACCTAACCGTAAATATCTCACTTCTTAGAAAGGCGCTTGGAGAAAAGGAAGAAAGTAAGCGGTTTATCGTTACCGTGCCGGGCAGGGGATATAAATTTATTGCGGAGATCGAACAAAATTCCGACAAACCGCCTGAAAACGAATCATTCAAAAAATTAGGGCTTGATGATGAACTCGACGAATCGACGGATCCTTCACAAGGCGCTCCGCAAAAACCCGTCCGTTTGGCTATTTTGTATCCTGTTTTAACCTTCATCGCGATTTTATTGATTGGTGCTGGTGGGGTTTGGATTTACCGGTCAGTTGGTACGGATTCAGCCAGCAAAAATTCCGTGAACGCAACCTCGCAAAGGTATGTAACCGACGGAACACCGCAAAGCCTTTCTATTTCACCCGACGGAAAATTTCTTGCCTTCGCTGAGTACCGGAAAGGACTCAGTTCGCTGTGGATAGGTGACGTCGAGACTGGAAACAACATTCGGATCACCGAACCATCGACGAGGATATACTGGCGAGTCAATTTTGGACCACTTGGCAAATATGTCTATTTTGTTGTCCAGGAAGAAGATGCCAGCTGGAAACTGAAGCGTGTTTCCGTATTTGGCGGCGCGGTTGAAGATGTTGCGAATGATGTCTATAGCGCAGTAACCTTTGCGCCGGATGACAAGCGAATCGCCTTTATACGGCGTGAAGACAGGTTAAATGAAGCTTTAATTATCTTCGATAAGGAGAGTGAAGATTTAAAGGAGAAGGTTTTACGAAGATTTAAGGATCCGGAAAGTCCGTCATTGTCCGGGTTGTCTTGGTCGCCTGACGGTAAATCTATTGCAGCGTTTGTTTCCGGCAAGGACGGCCAAAACTTTCGTCTCGTCCGGTTCGATGTTGACACCGGGGAAGAACATGAAATCGGTAACCGCATTTGGGGCCAGTCTTCAAATGTTGGCTGGCTTTCTGATAGCACCGGGTTGATAGTTTTAAACCCCGATCGAACAGGTCATGTGGGGAACTCACAAATCTGGTTGGTTTCCTATCCGGGAGGTGACGACCGCCAAATCACTAATGATCTTGTTAATTACTCACAGTTGAACTTGGGGGTTTCCAGAGACGACAGGATAGCCGTACTTTCCCGTCGGGTCGACCCGCAGATCTGGGTCACTCAAACGGTCGACGCCGTATCTGATGACAAAAAAATAGTCACGGGAGCCAGAACAAGAGCGCCGGGATCATACGGTTTGGCGATCGCGCCCGATGGGAAAATTCTATTTACCGCTAATGCGGGAGACAGCCAGATTATCTGGGAGATGGACGCCGACGGTTCAAACCAACGTCAACTCACCCCTACTTCGGCAAATTCGTTTGACAGCCAGATTAGCGTAACTCCTGATAATCGATTCATCATCTTTCAGTCCAATCGCACGGGCGAACGCGAGGTATGGCGAGCAAATCGCGACGGGAGCGCTTTGCGGCAATTGACATCTGGAGGCGGCAACTCCTACCCGGCGGTTTCGGCAGACGGAAAATGGATAATTTATTCGTCTTTTCGTGACGGTGTCAGAACACTTTGGCGGATCGCAATTGAGGGCGGCACTCCGAAGAGACTGACAATGGAAGAAAGCGATTTTCCTGCCGTGTCTCCAGACGGCAGAACCATCGCGGCAAGCTACGGCGATCCCTTTTTTAACGAGCTCCCTCGCCTGGCGATATTCGATATTGCGGGCGGTAAGCCGAAAAAAGTATTTACACTGCCGCGCGATAGCATTTTGTATAATCGGATGAGGTGGTCGCCCGATGGCAAATCGATCGTATTTAAGGACTACAGACAAGGACTGTGGCGGATGGATTTAAATGCCGATAAACCGGAAAAACTGGATTTGTTGGAAGACTTCCGGGTTCATCATTTGGCTTGGTCGATCGATGGTCGGCAATTCGTGTACGCGGGAGGAGTTGAGGTTCACGAAATAATTATATTGGAGAACTTCAGGTAGTTGAAAAAAATATTTCACTTCACCGTCGAAAGCAAATTTACGCCCGAACAATTTCGATGGATTTTGATACCGTTCGGATGCCGTTTTGAATAAGACTTTCTAGATTTGTGTTTGAGATTGGCCAATCTCAATGAGCCTATCTTGATTTGCCGATGATTTGAAGTATTTTTTTGAGCAAACCTTCGGTCAAAATAGCGTCTAATGTTTGCAAGCCTATAATTTCTTTTGTAGGTTTATTTTGATTCGCGTCAAACATTCTTTGAGAAATTTTGAAAAGCCCTGCATCGATTCAAATCCAATACACTCCAGAAAAACATACGTATGAGAATTTCAAAATTCGAACGAAAAATATTGGTCCCGCTTTTTTTGATCGCGTTTTCGGCAACCATTTTTGGTCAGCCAAGTTACGACTGGGTTCGCGCCCGCGATGGACGAATTCCTGAAGATGCCGTTTCAGGCGGATATGAGGATAATGGGCGAAAAACATATATTTGCCGGGCCAGATCAGGTGAAGGATATGTTTCAGGGAAAGCACTTGATGACCGCTGTTACTACAATCCGGGCTCGCGCGAGCGCTCGGTTTCGAGATTTGAGATTCTCGTCGGCGGCCGGCTTTCCTGGGAAGATACGAGGAGTACAAGCCGCGCTGTGATCGGCGGGAGTAACGACGAAGAAAACTACTATATCTGCAGGGTAACTATATCGGGCGGCCAATACCCGGGAAGTTTGCGAAACGGAAGGTGCTACTACACGCGAAACAACCGGGGTTATTCACGCCGGGATTATGAAATACTCCTCGGACGGCGGCGCTCAAGTACTTTGATCAACGCGGCTTCGCGCGGAAATTATCGTTCGGTGCGTGCGGCGCTGCGTGATGGGCAAGCGATCAATCAAAGAGACAGCTCCGGGAAGACGGCGCTTATGATCGCCTCGGAAAAGGGCTATTCAAGAGTCGTTCGAGAGCTGCTTTATGAGCGCGCGTCAATCGATTTGACCGACCGCGCTGGCAATACTGCCCTGATGTACGCCGTTAAAAACGGAAGGTCCGAGATCGCGCGGCAGCTGCTAAACGAAAACCCGGACCTCGGAATTCGAAATGACGACGGAGATACTGCGTTTACGCTTGCTGCGGCTGCCGGACAATTGGCTATCGTTAGAGAATTTATGGAGCGTCGTGATAGCGCCGGAATCTCAATCGACGACGCTCAACGTGCATTTCGAAATGCAGCCTACGGCGGGCATACCGGCGTTCTGGGGCTATTGCTCGATTCAGGGGTTAGTATCGAAAGCCGCAGCGCTGAAGGGCAAACAGCATTAATGGCGGCGGCGGCCGGGAGAAGTGTCAGCGCTGCGAAATTTTTATTGAACAATGATGCAAACCTCAATGCGGTGGATAATCGCGGTCACACCCCATTTCTGACGGCGGTCGATGCCAATTCCAAAAAGATGATCGAGTTTTTTATGACCGAAACTCAGATCGATGCCAATGATCCCGAAGCCCAAAATGGTTTGCTTCTTGCGGCGCGAAACGGCCGGAAAAATTCGCTTAAATATCTCATTGAGCAAAAAGTGGACTTGAATGGTCGGAATCCTGATGACGGATTCAGCGCATTGATGTGGGCCGCACGTGAGGGGAACAAAGATACTGCGGAAATCATCGTTAAGGCGGGGGCGGATTTGAATCTGCAAAATTCACAGGGGATGACGGCTCTTATGCTCGCGGCGGCAAATTCCAAAAACAATACGACCAAGGTTTTGATAAAAGCCGGGGCGGACCTCGGAATGCGTGACAATAGTGGAACAACAGCACTTGGTTGGGCGATCAAGAATGGACATAAGGATACCCGCAAGACACTTCAAAAAGCAGGTGCGAAACAGTAAGATGAGCTTTCGAAAAAAATCCGGTAATTTCGAAGGATTGCCAAACGATATTCGCATCCAGGGGAAGTTTTATAAGTGTCGTCAATAAAAAATAAGCTTGCCGAGAAAGTAAACAATATACGCAGGGATTTTGGAAGGATCGGTTTTTGGACGGTTTTCGCCTTGGTGATGCCAATAATCGGTCTTTCGGCGTTTATCGGCGTCATATATGAGATCGGACCCTGGTTGGAGCAGAATCCCTGGATCGGTGTTCCAATATTTGTTATCTCGATCTCGATACTTTCAGGCTTAGCGGTTTTGCCTACCAACATCGTTGGAATGACCGCTGGATGGGCGTTCGGTTTCCCGATCGGGCTGATGACGATGCTTTTATCCTTAGCGGGAGCCGTCACGATCAATTCGTTTATTTCACAATTCCTCGCGGGCAAAAACTTCAATCGATTAATTACAGACAAACCCAGATTCAGAGCTATTCATGAGGCATTGCTTGAAGGGAGCTTCGTGAAAGTGGTCGTGATAATTGTATTACTGAGGCTCTCTCCTGCGACACCGTTTGCCGCTACAAACTTCATGATCTCGGCATCTGGAGTTTCGGTGAAATCATTTGTAATGGGAACGGTCTTAGGCTATGTTCCGCGAACCTCGGCGACAGTATTTGTCGGTTCGAGTCTGAGTAAACTCGATTTTGACCAGCCGAGCGAATCATGGCTAATAATCCTTGGAATAGTAGCGACTATTTTGGCGACGATCGTAATCGGAGTCTTGAGCAGGCGCGCCCTGAATCGTCTTGTGATCGAGGAAGCCTGAAATAAAGCTTGAAACCCGGGATCAGGGTATCTGGCTGGATATCACTGCTCGTTGAGTCAAAATCCTTACCCTTAATAGGATTAGCCGTTGTTTTAGCGGCAGTTTGTCGGCTTTGAATAAATCGACACAGCAAACTTGCGTAATTCATAAACAATCAGCAGAATTTTGTTGTGAAAAATAGTTTCGAAAATGTAGTTAAGATTCTTAGCGTTGAAGCAGACGCGATCGAACTCGCAGCGGGGCGCCTCGATCAGCACGCGGTTGAAAAAGCGTTGGACATATTGACGAAATGTAAAGGCAAGATCATCGTGCTCGGTGTCGGAAAATCCGGCGTGATCGCCCAAAAAATATCGCAAACGATGACCTCGACCGGTACCGTTGCTGTATTCCTTCATCCTTCGGACGCATTGCACGGAAGTCTTGGCGTGATAACAAAAGGAGACGTTGTCGTCGCGCTCAGCAATTCGGGCGAGACGGACGAGATTCTCGCACTCATTCCCACGTTGAAAAATCGGGGAATCGAGATCATTTCGATCGTTGGAAATGTTGATTCCAGCTTGGCGCTGGACAGCGACGTCGTTTTGGATGCTTCCGTCGATAAAGAGGCGTGTCCGCTCAATCTTGCCCCAACCACATCGACGACGGTCGCCCTTTCGTTGGGAGATGCCCTTGCGATGACCTTGATGCAGTCGAAAGGTTTGACAGAAAGGGATTTTGCCGAGAACCATCCCGCCGGACGATTGGGAAAACGTCTCACAATAAAAGTCAAAAACCTGATGCACGAGAGCCCGGATATTACCGCTGAAGCGAGCTGGCTCGAGGTTGTTAAGGCGATTTCAAAATACACCCTGGGGGCGGTAAATGTCGTTAGCGAAGGTACCAAACTTATCGGCATCATTACGGACGGCGACCTGCGGAGAATTATAGAAAAGACCTCGCCCGAGAATCTTGCAGATTTGACTGCGGATCAGATGATGACACGCAAGCCAACAACTGCATCGCCCGAAATGTTGGCTTACGAAGCTTTAAAATTGATGGAAGACCGCCCAAGACAAATATCTGTGCTGCCGGTCACAGATGAACAAGGATTCTGCGTCGGCCTATTAAGACTCCATGACATTGTGCGGAGCGGTTTGTAAAGTAGTTTTCGGATGGTCCGGGAAAGAGCAGCCGCGGCTTTATTTCACAAGACTTGAGGTAAAATTTGCACTATAGAAGAGAGATTGATGGGCTTCGGGCGGTAGCCGTAGTGCCTGTCATGCTTTTTCATGCCGGATTCGAGTTATTCGCCGGCGGCTATGTTGGTGTTGATGTGTTTTTTGTCATCAGCGGCTATCTCATTACCTCGGTCATTCTCGAGCAGCAGAATAAGGGAAATTTTAGTCTCATAAAATTCTACGAGCGCCGGGCCCGGCGCATTCTTCCGGCGCTGTATTTTGTGATGCTGTGCTGCATACCGCCGGCATTGCTCTGGATGCAGCCGGACGATTTGGAGAATTTCGGTCAAAGTTTGGCTGCGAACGTCTTTTTTGCCAATAACTATCTGCTTGCCATGACCAGTGGCTACTGGGACCTCGCTTCAGAATTTAAGCCTCTTTTGCACACGTGGAGCTTGGCGGTAGAAGAACAGTATTATCTTGTCTTTCCGGCTTTTATGCTTGCGCTGTGGCATCTGGGGAAAAAACTAAGTGTAACGCTCCTGTTTCTGACCGCTGCCGTGAGTTTGGCGGCGGCGCAGTTTTGGATGATAGATTTTCCAGACAGGAATTTCTATCTATTGCCGACCAGAGGTTGGGAACTTATCATCGGCGTGCTGGCGGCTTTTTATCTTGCGAACAAGCCTCCTGAATTTGAGATCCTGAAGACATGGAAAGCCGAGGCTTTTTGCCTGCTTGGTGTTTTATTCATTATTTATTCGGTCTTTTTTTTCGATGAGAGCACCCCGTTTCCGGGTTTTTGGGCTCTGTTGCCAACCGTCGGCACGGTCCTTGTAATTCTTTTCGCCATTCCCAAGACTATGACGGGAAGAGTGCTTGGATGGAAACCGCTTGTTGGAATCGGTCTGATCAGCTATAGCCTTTACCTATGGCATCAGCCTCTTTTCGCTTTTGCCCGGATCAAGAGTTTTGAGGAACCCGCTACCTACATCTATCTTCTCTGTATCCTGGGCGCATTCCTGCTTGCCGGTCTTAGTTGGAAATTTGAGATGGATTTTCGAAACGACCAGAAAATTTCCAGAAAGTTTCTCGTACTCTCCGCGGCAATTTGCTCTGCCGTGATCCTGAGCTCCGGACTGATATTCCATTACACGTCGGGTTTTTATAATAGTTATGATGAACTTCGCTCGTCGTTTTCAGAGAATTATGCAGGAAATAAGAATATTGGATATGTTGCACGAAATCTCTCATTTATCGGAAGAAGATTCCATCAAGAAGATAAAAAGAATTTGCTGCTGATCGGGGACAGTTTTACAAGAGATTTAATAAATATGGGGCTCGCTAACAATTACTTTTCAAACGTTGAGCCGAGCATCTATAATCGCAAGTTTAATTGTTTGGGCAGTTCCGGGAAATCTATCGACGAATTGGGTCTTCTGAAAGACGCTGAAATAGTCATCGTCACTTACCGAACTCTTGATCCGGATGAAAAGGCTTGCTGGTCCAGGGATTTAAGGCTTTTGACTGAATCCAACAAGAAAGTGATCGTAGTCGGGCCAAAAGACTTTGGTTACAACATAAATGCTGTTTTAAGGTCAAACGCAGTCGATAAATACGATCATAAAAATAAGATCAGCGCAGACGTTCTGGAATTTAACAATTTCTTAAAAGAAGAAACACCTAAAGCAAATTTTGTAGATTTGATCGACTTGGTTTCTGACGGGAATCAAAATGTAAGGTTGTATTCCAAAGATAAGAAATTACTCTCTACAGACAGGCATCATCTAACGATATTCGGAGCCAAAGAATATGGTCAAATACTCTTTTCGCACAGCTTGTTGAGAGACCTGAGATAGTTGCGATGGGCTTCGATTCTGTTGTGATCCGCCATGAAAGTTTACGATTGGCGCGATTATTTGCTCAAAGCCTCGCGAATAATTTCGCGGGGCAGTTTTTTATGCGTTTCCCGAAACTTTTTAGCAGTGCCCGGACTCGTGGTAGATTCAACGAGAATGGTGCGAGTGCGATGTTCGTAAAGCCGCTTGTTATTCCATTCGTGATCCGTTCCTGTCGCTCGGCAGCGCAGAAACAATTTGTTCTGCCGGGTTGTGATGCGGATAGACCATAAAACAAACTATCATCTAAAAAAATTGGGTCTATCCGCATTTATTTGTTTAAATAGCGAAAATAGCATCCAATTGTGTTCGTCAAGCGGTTCTATATAGGATGTAGGGGCAGCGGCTTGTCCCTGCCCAATGAGCCGAGTGGCGAAAACTGCGTCTTGATCTTGAAAGAATTGAGTGGGTTGTTTTTCCACAAAAACGGCCCGTTTTTCGCGTCTTTTCGCGTGTTTCGCGGGCACTTCATGTTATCGCATTTGATCGCCTTTTGCCGGAACTTTTCGCTTCGCTCACGGGCGGGGACGAGCCACCGCCCCTACATACATTCCTGCGTCTCTATTTTTGTTTCCAACTTGCAAACCTTAGCCCTCATCTCTTAAAAAGAGACATGCCAATTTCAGGTTAACAAAAAAAATGAAGAAAAGAATACTTAGCGTCGCACTCGTGCTCTGCGCGCTTACGGGATTCGCATCCGCACAATCAAGCGAGATAAAAATTACCGTAGGCGAGCAGTTTGTAGATTCCCTTTTGAATGCTGTTTTTACTAATCTAGATAGTCCGAGCGTAGCGATCTCGGATGATTCGAGTTCGGGATGCAATGAAACGATTAGGCTCAAACGGGAAGTAGACGGAGTGAAAACGTCGGTTCGATTCCGCGGCGGAGAAATTTCGGCGCCTCTTGCTTTTGAAGGGAACTACAACCCGCCGCTTATTGGCTGTATCGATTTTTCCGGTTGGGCGGATACAACTATCGATATTGTCTACGACCGAAACCGGGATGCAATTGTTGGGCGCGCGAGAGTTTCTAACGTAAACTTGAGCGGGACGGGCGGAGTCGGAAGCTCCCTGCTTGCAAGGTTTGTACAAAGCTCCATCGACGAAAAAGTGAATCCGATCGAGATCGTAAAGCTCGACAAGCTATCGTTCTTACTGCCAATCCAAAATTCGGGAAAACTGAGAATGAAGGCGACCAATGTGCGCCACCAGGTAAGAGACCGAACTATTGATATCTATATTGCCTATGAGTTTGTCAAAGCAAGCTAGGTCAGAACCGCGAGCGTCAGCGAACTGGTAGTCGTGAATTTGAAATGATCGGCATCGATGTCACGCCGTAAAAATCCTCGTTAATTTGGATAACTGCGAACCCACCAGCTTACGCAAGGCAGTCCGGACCGGTAACCCATAAAGTTTGCCGATGCACGATAACGTATCGAATTACCTCAAATGCCGCTATAAAACTCCTTGTTTCCTGTCATTCACCCTTGTGGAACGCTATTTGCTAACAGTCGTTAGATGAAGGGCAAAACTAATAAAGAGGGGTATCTATGAGTAGCAAACAAATTCGAAACCTAACGGTTTTCTTTGCGATCGGTCTGCTTGTTTTCCTCGGAACGGCGGATTTGACCCATGGTCAAAGACGCGATCGTTCTGAGCGCAGGGATCGGAACCGTACCGCGGAAAAAACCAAGGCGCGGACAGAGCGTCGGGCAAAAAGACAGCAGCGCCGCCGATCCAGCAACAACAATCAGCGTCAGGCCCGCCGGAGATCACAGCAAAGAAGTTCCCAAAACAGGTCCAACCAAGCATCGCAGCAAAGACGCCAAAGACAGCAAGCCTCGCAAAGACAAGCCCAGCAAAGATCGAACCGAGCCGCCCAACAAAGACGAATGACACAGCAGGCCTCCCAAAGAAGAGCCGCCCAGCAAAGGTCAAACCGGGCCGCCCAGCAAAGACGCCAAAGACAGCAGGCTTCCCAACGAAGGGCCGCGCAGCAAAGATCAAACCGGGCCACCCAGCAAAGGCGGACGAATCAACGCCGTCAGGCGCAGATTCAGTCTCAACGACGTCAAAATAGTGCGCGAAGAGCGCAGCAGCGGCGTAACGCAGAATATACTGAGCAGTTGCGCCGGGAGGGACGCAGACAGGAGCGTCGTGCGAGTCAGGCCAGGATTCGTGCCCAGACGAATGAGAAAAGCAGGCGGCGACAGATCAAGCGTGAACGAAAGCTGAGGGAGGAGCGTCGCAAGAACCGCAGGGAAAACCAGAGACGAGCGGAGCGGCGTGATCGGGATAACCGATACCGCAATCAGCAGAGGCGCAACAGCAGCAGGCGGTACCAGGTTTACAACCGTTCGCAGCAAAGACGTCTTCGAAACCAGCGCTGGAATACGTATCAACGGCAGACCCGTAACCAAAGACGCAACTACGATAGATATCAACGTCGGCTGAGGAATCAGCGGCGCTCGAGATATCTGCGCTATCAGCAGAATTATTACAATCGTCTGCGAAGAGATCGTGACCGTTTGCGAAGGGCGCAGTATTACAACTCGCTCAGATACAATTATCGTTACAGCCGGGGCGGACGTTACTACTATACGAGCAGCTACGGTTCGAGAATGCTTCAAAACGCACTGAATCGTGGTTACAGCCAGGGTTATCAGGCCGGGCAAGCCGATCGATACGATAACTGGGGATACAACTATCGCGATTCCTTCAGCTATCAGGATGCGTGTTACGGATACGATAATTACTACGTGAGTATGAGCGAGTATCAGTATTACTTCCGTCAGGGATTCCAAAGAGGATACGACGACGGGTACTACGGACGTTCACGCTACGGTAGATATTATAACGGAAATGGAAACCTTTTTGGGACAATTCTGAGAGGTATAATTAGTATCTTTACATATTAGATAGATACCTGTTCATAACAAACGGGACCTTTGCTGATTAAGGCAGGGTCCCGATTTTTTTAACCACCCCGGGCTGAAGCCCACCCCTCCATCGGAAGGAGGGGAGCCAGATTCTCACTCCTAAAGTGATCACTCTGCTCAAATCCGACCGGAAGTCTTTTTAGTCTAGGATACTGAGATACTGTTTCCAGACACCTACGTTTTCCGCATACTTCTTTGCGAATTCGATCGTTATCTGGCGAATGTGGGTCAGATCGTGAACAACCCATGTTGCGAGCAATTGCTCCAACGTAACCTCGCCCAATTCGGGATGGATCCCGGTCAAACCTAACTGTTCGTCATTGATTTTCAATTCACGAAGCGCATTTATGTTATCGATTCGAATCTGTGCAAATTCATCAAGCAATTCCTGAAGCGATTTTCCTCTTGAATTCTCAAACTGAGCGAACCGGTCAAAGGGCTCGAATGTGACGTTTTTACCCTGGGCCAGAATGACCCTTGCTCTTGGGATCCAATCCGTCTTTTCGCCATGAATATAATGCCCGATGATGTCATAAGCGCACCAAACGTCGTCACCATTTGCCTCGAGGGTCCATTCGTCCGAGAGATCTGCCATCAGCGCTTTTAACGTATCAGGCGTATTTTGAAGAATTTCGATCGCATTTTCTATTTCAAATTTCATCGACGGTGTACCTCGCTTTTTCTTAGTGATCCTTTATTACAATCGTACACCAAACCCATATTCGGCGAGATTTACCCGTATTTCGGCCATTTAATATTTTCTTTAGGTTTTTTAAAGGTTTTTTGATAATTGAATTGAGACGCTTGAGCCGAAGAATAACTCAAGGAGAAAACCCGTGAAAAACTTACCAAAGGCCCGAACGTCAGATCTCGTTATTTCTGACTATAAAGATGAAATTCTTGTTTATGATTTACGATCCCACCGTTGTCATTCGCTAAATAGGACTGCACATACTGTCTGGCAGGAAGCTGACGGCAAAAAGACGCTAGAACAGATCGGTAAAAAGATCGATCGCCGTCTTTCAAAACTGAACGGTGAACAGCTGGTGCTGCTTTCCCTGGGTGAACTCGAAAAGAGAGATCTGCTTGATTCCGGAACGCAGTATGGATTCAGGTCGAGTGTTTCGCGCCGCGAAATTATCAAGAGCGTCGGCAAATCAACAATGATCGCCCTTCCATTTATTGCCTCGATAACGGCTCCAAAGGCGATTTCGGCACAAAGCGGATGTGCTCCGGGACAGACTTGCGGATCAAATTGCTGTGATCCCGGCGATGCCTGCTGCACTACCGGGCTTCCTCCTTTCAACACAACACAGATTTGTTGCTCGACAGGGGTTTGCGGAGGCCCGACAGGATGCTGCCAGGCCCCGTGCGGGACGGGTTGCTGTCCTCCGGGATTTGGTGTTTGCTTGAACGATCAATGCTGTCCGCCGACACGGGTCTGCGGCGCGAATTGTTGCGCGGTTGGCGAAACCTGTGCCGGAGGGACATGCTGCGGAACCGGTCAGCAGGCCTGCGGATCAACATGTTGCGGCCCGCTTGAAACTTGCGTCAATGGCGCCTGTTGTCCGACCGCACGGGCTTGCGGAGGGGTATGTTGTCCACCAAGTCAAATCTGCGATCCCTTTCAAGGGTGCGTGTTCCCGGTATAAGGGCGAGTTTATGGAAAGGGCTCAGAAAAGCCATTTTATTGCGAGACTTTAGGCCGGCAAGGGTGCTATATTATCGGTTTTGATATGTTTAGTTTCCAAACTCAGTTTTTAAGATGACTCAACCCCTTGTAGCAATTATCGGCCGTCCCAACGTTGGGAAGTCGACGCTCTTCAACCGAATAACCGAGAGTCGGAAATCGATCGTCGGAGACGAACCCGGGATAACGAGAGATCGTATCTACGGCGAGGTTTCCTGGCGTGCAAAGACCTTTGAATTGGTCGATACGGGCGGGATCGTACCAGACGACGAAGCGATTATCCCAGCCAATATTTTTAAACAGGCGGAGCATGCAATATCGGAATCGCAGGCGATAGTCTGGGTGGTTGACGCGAGGGCCGGGATAACGCCCTTGGATGAAGAGATCGGAACGTTGCTCAGGAGTCTTGGTAAACCGGTTTTTATTGCGGCAAACAAATCTGAGACGAAAAAGGTAGCTGAGGAAGCTGCAGAATTCTACAAATTCGGGTTTGATATCGAGCCGGTGTCGGCCGAGCATGGGACCAACGTCGGCGATCTTCTCGATAAACTTTTTGATGCGCTGGATTTTGATACCGAGCCGGAGGAGGAAAAGGAGCGCAGGATTCGCCTTGCGATCATTGGTCGCCCGAATGTGGGTAAATCTTCGATCTTAAAC
>JABDJV010000446.1 GCA_013003295.1 Pyrinomonadaceae bacterium
CTATTGGATCGGATGGCGGACATGCAGGCCGAGGGTCTTGGCGAAGTGGAAATCCATCTGCACCATGGCGTGGAAAAGCCGGATTCGGCAGAAAACCTTAGGCGGCAGCTTTTAGATTTTCGCGATATCCTGGCTGAGGATCATAGGTGTTTATCGCGTTTTGACGGTGAAGGAATTCCGCGTTACGCCTTTGTGCATGGCAATTTGGCTTTGGCAAACTCGTGCGGCGGGAGGTACTGCGGAGTTGACGAGGAAATGCAGATACTTGCCGAAACCGGGTGTTACGCAGACATGACCCTGCCGTCGGCACCTGATCAGTCGCAAGTTGCGGTCATAAATAAGATCTATGAATGCGGGCACCCATTGCACACACCTATCCCTCACCGCAGCGGAGAATCGGTCCGGGTAAATGGAAATTCGCCTCAATTACCACTTATATTTACTGGACCATTAATTTTTAATTGGACGCGCCGCATCAAGGGAATTCCTGTGCCGAGGATCGATGATGGAGCGCTTGTAGCCAATCAACCGAAAGGAATTGAGCGGTTCAATAGATGGCGTTCGGCAAACGTAACTGTGAAAGGCAGATCTGATTGGGTCTTTATAAAGTTATATTGCCACGGTTTCTTTGATTTTGACCAATCTGCCTGTATTGGCGAAGACGCAGAAAGGTTTTTCGGTAACGTTATCGAAAACGGGGAAAAGAGTGGAGATTACAGCGTTCATTTTGCATCGGCAAGGGAAGCAACCAATATGGTTTTCGCGGCAATCGAAGGAAAAAAAGGAAATCCGAACGCATACAGAGATTATCGTTTGAAGACGATAATGAATGTTGAAAAAAAGGAATTAAGCGATAAGATAAACAAACGAAAGGTTTTAGTCTGATGACGACAATAATGACGAATCCGTTGGAAAAAATCAAGAAGTTAAAGGGTCGGAGTTGGTCCGAGATCCGCACGCGCGGAAAGCAGACGATTAGCGGCTATGCGGAACAGATCGGCTTGAGCGGTAATCTGCCGACCGATGATGAAATTCGCAAGCTGGTTTTGAAGACGGAATTCAGCGATGGAATCATTACGGCGGAAACCCTTTTCAATAAGTTTTACGAAAAAGGCAAGGTAAATTTTTTCCCATCATTTTTTGATCTGGAAAAAACAGCGAAAGCATTTCGTGAAAACTTCGATAAAAAGACCGCGGACATTTTTATCAAAAAAGCCGCGAGAATTTCCGATGGAAAGATCGATCTCCTTGGATACAAGAATCTTGAGATCGGCGAATCTGTGGATTGGCATTATGAGCCGGTTTCCGACACCCAGTCGCCGTTAAAACACTGGAAACAATTCGACGAGCTGGATGCTTCCGAGACCGGCGACAAGAAAATTATTTGGGAGCTTAATCGTCACCAACATTTCTTTACTCTTGGTATCGCCTATTCGGTGACCAAAGATGAGAAGTTTGCGGCGACTTTTGCACGGCATTTGAGCAGCTGGATGGATCAGAATCCGCCGGGAATGGGAGTAAACTGGTCAAGCAGTCTCGAAGTCTCTTTCCGGGCTATTTCGTGGATCTGGGCATTTCACTTCTTTAAGGACTCTTTGAGTTTTACCCCGGGTGTATATCAAAAAGCGCTTAAATATCTATTTATCCACGGCAAGCATTTGGAGCAGTACTTATCGACCTATTACAGCCCAAATACCCATCTGACAGGCGAGGCCCTCGGATTATACTATCTGGGAACCCAACTTTCCTTTCTTGAATGTGCGTCGGATTGGCGCTCGCAAGGTAAGAAGATCCTGATCGAGGAAATTGATCGCCAGGTATTGCCCGATGGGGTCTACTTTGAGCAATCCACTTGGTATCAAAGGTACACAGCAGATTTTTATCTTCAGTTTTTACTGCTCGCGCGCCTGAGCGGAGAAGACCTCGAATCCAATTTGCGCGAGAGGCTCTCCGAAAAAACGCAGTCGCTGCTGGAGTTTTTAGCTTATTCGACCAGACCGGACGGCACTACACCGATCATTGGCGATGATGATGGGGGAAGGGCGTTGCCACAAACGAACGACCAAACCGATGATTTTTCGGGTACGCTCGCTGCGGGCGCGGTGATGTTTTATCGGGAGGATCTTAAATTTGTTGCGGCAAAGCCGTCGCAGGAAGTTTTGTGGTTGTTTGGCGCCGAAGGGTTAACTATCTTTGAATCTTTGAATGAAAGCGCACCAGAAGAAAGGTCGAAAGGATTTGCTAAAGGCGGCTACTTCATAATGCGTGACG
>JABDJV010000449.1 GCA_013003295.1 Pyrinomonadaceae bacterium
GCCAACGAGTTAACCACCTTGCCCAACCCAAATGCTACGACGGTCTCAAATATCAAAATCAGCAGGAAGGCAGGCTGCCATGTAAAGTAGAAAAGATAGCTTGAAGCAAGCAGCCAGAACGGCCGAAACTTGTTGGGGAGATTGTAGTACCCGACGGCGACGATCCCGAGAAACAGTAGGTAGAATAATGAGATTGTTGACATCGGGTTCTATCGAAAGACGACCGGAAGAGAGTTCAAACGGCGAATACTAAAGTGTGGCTCCCAAACATGTTGTTTTTCCGGATGTTGGTCCAATGCCGGATATTTGTTGAGCAGCGCGGGTATCGCAATCCTGATTTCCGCCCGTCCAAGCGCCGCACCTAAGCAGTAATGAAAACCATGTCCAAATGCAAGATGCGGGTTTGGCTGCCGATCTAATTTTAGAACGTCCGGTTGATCGAAAACGTCGGCATCCCGATTGGCAGAGGCAATATAGGCCACGATCACCTCGCCCTTTCTGATCAGATGTCCGCCAAATTCGACATCCTCCAATGGAGTTCGCAATGCGATCGGAGCCGGACTCGTAAACCTTACCAGTTCCTCGATCGCAGTCGGAGTGATCGATCCGTTGCCGATTAATACCTCTTTTTGCGACGGATTTCTTATAAGTTCCAATATGCTCTGTCCGAGAATTCCGCTCGTGGTTTCGATCCCAGCCATAATCAGTTGGCTAATTATCGATATTATTTCAGATGTGCTAAGCGGCTGGTCCAATTTTTGATTCTCAGCAAGGATCATCGAGATGAGATCGTCCTCCGGTTTTCCAGTCTTGGCTTCTACCGCACGGACTGTATAAGAATAAAACTCTTCCGCTCTTTTGTTGGCACCCAGCAAGGTATCAACCGTAACGAATTGTTCAAGTAAAAGTTCAAAAGCAGCGGACCAGGTTTTGATTCTTTCGAAATCTTCAACCGGAAAGCCGAGGATTTTGCACATTACCTGAGTGGGAATCGGCATAGCAAAATCCCTGATCAAGTCGACTTCGTCGCGCTCTGAAATCCGATCCAAAACGATTCTGACGATCCGGCGAATAACGGCATCGAGATCGAATTTCTTCCATGCGTTTGAGATCAGCGTTCGAACGCGGGTATGTTCGGGCGGGTCTAAAAACAGCACCCACTTTTCAGTTGCCTCTGCAAGCCCATCAAATTTACGGGAATTCTCAAAACGGGCGGCCGCGGCGCGGGTCATCTGACTTATCGAGATAGTTTCAAATATCGGATCGGCAAGGGTTCGTTTTACATCCTGGTATTTAAAAAGCATCCACTGCTTGTTAATTCCCTTATGGACAGGATTTTGTTCGCGATACCGCCGCAGATCCTTGTGAAGATCTTCCAGGAATCCTTCGCGAAAGGGATTCCAAATGGGTGCTCCGGATGAATTCATATTTACTTTCTAAGTTTTTTTGTTACAAGCCAATTCGTCAATAATTCAATCGTCGGGAATTCCCAAAAAATAGTCGGATCCAATTCAACGCCAAGTTTCCCGCCCAATTGATCCGCGAGCGACACACTCAATAAAGAGTCTAATCCGAGTGATCCAAATTCTACGTCGGTTTTTACTTCATTTGGCTCGCATTTCATTTCACCGGCTATTTTTTTCCGGAGCCAAGCGGATATTTCCTGTGTAGAGTTCATAATTGTTTTTCGTGAATGGACGAAAAGGAGCTAGACCCGTTTGAGATTTGCCAGGGGATTAAATGAATTCGACAGCCATATCTCTTTGCAGGAATTTCGACGAATTTTGCCACTCGTGGTTTTTGGAATCGTCCCCGGTTTTACCAGAACGACATCGTGCGCTGAAATACCATGCTGGCGACTGATCGTACTGGCAATTTTCGTGATTATCGCGTCAAAATCGGTCTTTCGCAAGGCACTTCGCCGGACTTCCGCCGCGACAACAAGTTTTTCATAGCCATTCTCCACGATCGAAAACGCCGCTGATGAGTTAGATTCCAGAGATTCGTCGGCCGCCGCCACCGTTCGTTCGATGTCATGGGGATAGTGGTTTTTGCCCCGTATAATTATCAGATCTTTTATCCGGCCCGTGACGAAAAGATCACCGTTCCTTAAAAAGCCCAGATCACCGGTTCTGAGATACGTATTCCCGCCTACTTCTATAAAAATTTCGCTGTCTGATTCACCACGGTTGTAATATCCCGACATCACGCTTTTACCGGCGACAACTATTTCGCCGATTTCGTTTTCTCCACGCTCCTCCATCGTATTTCGGTCGATCAATTTTACCTTTGTTTCTGCCTGCGGCTTTCCGGTGCTGACGATTTCGACAAGATTGTCGCCGTTTGCCAATTCGATTCGATTCTCATTCAAGGCCTGTTCATCGACTTTTAAACTCGCATATTGTCCCGCTTTCGACACGGTCACTGCAAGGGTCGCCTCAGCCAATCCATAGCAGGGAAACATCTTCTCTTTTGCAAAACCAACCGACGAAAACCGATCGACGAATTCTTCGAGTGTCCCGGGGTGGATAGGCTCTGAGCCGTTATATAGGGAATATACGCTGCTGAGATCTATACCTTCGAGTTCCTCGTCTTTAATGCGTGAGGTGCAATATTCAAAGCCAAAATTTGGCGAAACCGAAAGTGTGCACAGATATTTTGTCATCGCTGAAAACCATCTGGCAGGCTTCTGAATAAAATGAGCCGGCGACATCATTACGCCCCGGAAATTTCCATATACCGGCTGGACGACACATCCGATCAATCCCATATCGTGAAAGCATGGCAGCCAAAAGACCACGCAGCTGGATTCAGTATTGCGTGAGCAGTCTTTAATAATACCGGAATTGTGC
>JABDJV010000483.1 GCA_013003295.1 Pyrinomonadaceae bacterium
GCCTATGAACACCTGGTGGGCGTGGGTGCTGCTCCTCTTTGTCGATGATTTTGCCTACTATTGGTTTCACCGGATCAGTCACGAATCGAGGTTTTTTTGGAATTTTCACGTCGTCCACCATTCCTCAAATCAATACAATCTCGGCGTTGCAGGCAGACAAAGCTGGTTTAGCGGTATCGCGCACTGGATCTTTTATATTCCGATCGCTCTTTTAGGGTTTCCGCTTTGGGCGTTCGTTTTTATGCACGGGATAAACCTGATTTATCAATTCTGGATCCATACCGAGCTGATAAACAGAATGGGATGGTTTGAATTGGTATTCAACACCCCGTCGCATCACCGGGTTCATCACGGCACGAACGAAAAATATTTGGACAAAAATTACGCCGGAATTTTCATCATATGGGATAAGCTTTTCGGCACGTTTGTCGAAGAGGAAGAGGAAGTGAAATACGGCATAATCAAGCCGATCAACAGCTATAATCCGCTTTGGATCAACACCCATGCGTGGTTTGAAATGATTGAAGCGATGAAAACGAAGAACTCCATCTACGGCAAGCTGCGTTGTGTATTTGCGTCGCCAAATATGGATTTTAAGGAGAGTTCGAAGACGATTGTCGGAAAACCCAACCAGATATGAAAACCAAAACAATATTTCTGATGATCTTCGCGGTTAGTTTTTCCACCCAGCTTTATGCGCAGACTTCTTCGCTCAAGATCGCTTCAAAGAAGGTTTCCTATACGCGAAAGGGTGAAAATATTCCCGATCACAAAAAGACCTTTGAGGTGAATTACCCGGTAATTTCCGGCCTGAAGGATCCGTCGACGAGTAAAAAGGTTGAGTCGGCCATCTCTTACTGGAAGAATTTTGGCACTACCCTCGAGGAAAATATTGGCGATTATACCTGGCTCTATTCACTCGACTATAAGATTAACTACAACAAGAATTCGATACTCGATATTTCGCTGTATATGGAAGGGTCAGGCGCATATCCCAGTACACATGTTAAGAACCTTGTAATCGACCTGAAAACCGGAAGAAGAGTTAATATTGCGGATACATTCACAAACATCGGCAAATTGCTGGTAAAGATCGAAAAGGCGCAGCGGGTTGCGATCGCCAAAGCTGCGCAGGAAGATGAAATTACTCTCGAAGAGTTAAACGAGGAGATCAGAAGAAACTCCCGCTACACCCTCGAGGAATTTTCTATAAATGACAAGGGCGTGACCTTTCTTTTTGATTACGGATTTCCACATGCGATAAAGGCGCTTGAGCCAGATGGAAGAAACTTCTTCACCTGGAAAGAAATGAGGCCGCATATCAAACCAAACAGTTTGCTTGGGAAGTTTATCTACTAATATAATGAGTAGCTTATGAGCGATAGAAAAATACGCGTGCTGGTAGCAAAGCCAGGGCTCGACGGCCATGACCGCGGTGCCAAGGTCATCGCACGAGCATTGCGGGATGCCGGAATGGAAGTGATCTACACGGGCTTGCGTCAAACACCGGAAATGATAGCAGCGGCCGCTCTTCAGGAAGACGTCGATGCGGTGGGAATCTCGATACTGAGCGGTGCGCACAACACTCTATGTCCCAGAATCGTTGAGCTTTTACGCAAAAATGGAATGGATGATACGCTTGTCCTGGTTGGCGGCATCGTTCCGGATGACGACATCGGTAAACTAAAGGAACAGGGCGTCTCTGAAATTTTCCTGCCGGGCAGCTCAACCGAAGACATTGTAAAGTTTATAAATGCGAACGTTAGAAACGAGGGCTAGGTCGTTTCTGCGGTTCGCAATTTTCTACGAATCCAACTCAGCGTTTTTCCTTTCTCTGAATGCCTTACCTAGATCGTTCGTCTCATTCTCGCTTAAAACCTTCTTAGCTCGAGTGAACACCTCGTTCTCTTCCTCTTCCATATGATGTTCGTTCTCTGCTTTTAATTTATTGAAATTGATCAGCCAACCGCTGCTGGACATCGAGGTCTTCTTAAGTTCGCCAATAATATCTATCGCTTTTTTATGTTCTGCCACGCTGTGACGTGCCTTTTCGGTTCCGTCAGGATCTTCCATCAAACTTGCGTAAAATGTCTGCTCCTCGGCGAGGGCGTGAGCGTTGAGTTCGTTCTCAAATTGTGAAAACGCATCTTCGCGCTCTTTGCTGTCGCCTTCGGTATCAGCAATTCTGTTCATCATTTCCCGCTGTTTTTCATGATCTTTTTTTATCTCTTCGAATACATTCATAGCTATCAGATTAACTTTACTGATAGTGTCTAATCAACCCCCTTGGACGATTAAATGTTCGATCTTCAAAAACGAACCTGGTTGGTTATTAAAAAAATGTTTATCGGGCAGGGATTAGAGTGTATACTTGTATTAGCCTTCTCCGCGTTCCCGCACGCACCTTTTCCTCCTATTTATCGATTCAACAGGCTTATCCATTATGAAAACCTACTTATACAAAACTCTGCTGACCGCAGTGTTTATGTTTATATTTTCCTTGTCAGCAAACGCCCAGGATTCAACAAAGACAAATGCGGCTTTGAGGTCACTAAACGTCTCAAAAAAAGTAACCTATGTCGTGGTCGGCAAATCCGCAAAATATACATGGAAGGCAACGAAATTTACGGCTGGAAGGGTGGCAAAACCCATTATTGTCAGATCCGCTCCCGCAGTCGGAAAATTTATGCTCAAGAAATCCGGCTACGCGGCAAAAAAATCACTACCGATCGCCAGGAAACTTTTCATCAAATATGTAAAATACAAGCTTATCCCGTAAAACATTGGTGCATAGATAGTCTTTGGCACGGAACGTGCACCTTTCTGTTAATAAGTAGTTATTAACAAGGAGGAATAAGATTTTTATGACACGGAAAAGGCTAAATTGTATTGCATTGTTACTGGGGTTTGTATTCTTTTCATACGGATCAGCCGACGCGCAGGTGGTAGAAGCAGTTAAAGACGCGGCCGAGGCTACAAAAGACGCCGCGGTGACAGTAGCAAAGAAGACGGCGAAAACCACAAAAAAGGTAGCGAAAAAAACGGCCGACGTTTCAGTCGATGCGGCGAAGACAGCTGCTGATAAAACCGAATATGTTACGGTTGCGGCTTGGGATGGATCGAAATGGGTTTCGAAAAAAGTAAAAAAAGGAACGTTTAAAGGCATACGAAAGACGAGAGATGGAATCGAATTTATAGTGGAAGAGACAATAGAGATAAAGGAAGAAGTGGAAGAGGAAGTCAAACAATTATAATGTAATTTCAAAAAAAATTAATCGATGATCGGGCGAAAGTAATCGCTCGGTCACTTTTTTTGTTTATACGGCTTTGCAACCAACTTTTCTATAGTAAAATGCACCATAGGAAAACCAGAATAATTAAATAATAGGGGAATTAAGTTTTATGAAGTATAAGAGTTTTTATTTATTGAGTTTATTTATCGGCCTGTTTTTATTTTCAACCGGCACTACAAAGGCGCAATTAGTACCGTGGGTCGTAAAGGTATCAAAAGCGACCGCATCTACCGCCAAGAAGGGCGCCAAAGGATCTGCTTCGCTGGTTAAGAAAGGCAGCAAGGGGTCGGCTTCAGGCATTAAAAAAGGTTCGAAAGGATCGGCTTCAGGCGTCAAGAAAGGCTCGGTTGCCAGCTACAATGGCGGAAAATGGGTGGTAATCAAATCCTGGGACGGAACAAAATGGGTTTCGAAAAAGGTTTGGTATGTTGTCCGCAAAACCGGAACGGTGACCAAAAGAATAATCGTTGGCGAAGAGAAAACGAAGAAATACTGATAAACAAATCGATCAAGCGAGACGGCGACAATCTTTTCACAGATGATTGTTGACCGTCTCTTTTTTTTGTTTTCTAATAAGTGCGATGAAAGAAAAAGTAAGAGTAGCAGGCGGACAGGGTTTTTGGGGCGATATGCTCACCGCACCGATTGACCAGGTCAGAAAGGGACCGATCGATTACCTTATGCTGGATTATTTGGCCGAGGTGACGATGTCGATTATGCAAAAGCAGCGTTCGAGACGTCCTGAAGCGGGTTACGCCCGGGATTTTATCTCACTTATGCATGAGATCCTTCCCGATTGTGTCGAAAACGATATAAAGGTATTGTCCAACGCGGGTGGGGTTAACGTCGAAGGGTGTGCGGTGGAGATTCGGAAAGTGGCTAAAGAGCTGGGGCTGGGTGGTCAGGTAAAGATCGGAATGATCACTGGAGATGACATAATGCTGCGCCTTGACGATTTTCTTAATGACGGCGTCGAGATCAACAATATGGACACGGGCGAGCCGCTTTCAGCAATTCGCGATAAAGTGCAGTCGGCAAATGTATATTTAGGAGCAGAGCCTTTAGTCGATGCATTAGGTCGCGGGGCTCAAATTCTTGTCGGCGGGCGACTTACGGATACCGGACTAACACTTGCACCACTCATGCATGAATTTGGCTGGACATTTGATAATTGGGACCAGGTTGCGACCGGGACAATCGCCGGACACATAATCGAGTGCGGGGGACAGTGTTCAGGCGGCAACTGTCAATACGATTGGCAAACCATTCCGAATCTTGCCGAAATCGGCTTTCCGATAATCGAGGCTTATCCCGACGGAGATTTTGTCGTAACAAAGCATGAAAATACCGGTGGAAGGGTAAACATTCAATCGGTCAAAGAGCAGCTCCTGTATGAAATGGGTGATCCGCATGAATACATAACCCCAGATGTCGTTGCTGATTTCACGACGATAAACCTGGCTGAAGATGGAGAAAACCGGGTCAGGGTAAGCGGTATCAAAGGCAAGAAAAACACTGAATTTTATAAGGTTTCGATCAGCTATTCGGCCGGCTGGAAATCTGTCGGGACACTCGTTTATTCCTACCCTGACGCCTATGAGAAGGCACAAGCGGCCGATAAGATCCTCCGTAGACGTATGAAGAATTTAGGGTTGGAGTTTGACTTGGTCCTGACAGAATATGTTGGCGTAAATTCGACCCACGGACACCTTTCGGGCGAGCCGCCAAAAGATATTCCTGAAGTTCAATTAAGGATCGGTGTTCGGGGCCCGAACAAAGACGATGTGACCAGATTCACTAAGGAGATCGCACCGCTGATTCTAACCGGACCGCCTGCTGTTACGGGATTTGCGGGCGGGCGTCCAAAAGTTGAGGAGATCATCGCCTACTTCCCGGCGCTGATCCCAAAGAACCTGATAATGACCAAGGTCGAAATTCTTGAAGCTTAGAACCGATGGAAAAGCCTGACAAATGGAAACGTGTTGAATCTGAAGAACTCGCTGATTGCCGTGTTTTTAAGGTTAGAAAAGACGTTTCACAAAACCTGGCAAGCGGAAATTCGGCTACGTTTTTTGTCACCGAGAACCCAGATTGGATAAATGTCATCCCAATTACCGAAAACCGCGAAGTTGTTTTAATACAACAATATAGACATGGTACGCAAGAAAATACATTAGAAATTCCTGGTGGAATGATCGATCGGAATGAAACATCATCCGAAGCAGCAAAACGAGAGCTTTTGGAAGAGACCGGATTTTCCGCATCATCATTTTTGGAAATCGGGCGTTCGCGGCCGAATCCGGCGATTCAAGATAACTGGGTATATCATTTTCTTGCTAGCGGGTGCAGGCTGACCGGCAAAACCGATTTCGACGAACACGAGAGTATTATTACCAGGCTTGTCCCATTTGAGAGAATCCCTTCGCTTATTGAATATGGCGAGATCACTCATTCTCTCGTTTTGGCCGCCTTCTACAACCTGGCGATAAGAAAGAAGGGAGTTTGAAATGTTGCAACTACCGCACAAAATCGCAGTCGTATTGTTTGTTTTATTTTTGGCACATTTCGCCTACTATTATCCGTCCCTGCCGGAATATATCGCGAGCAACTTCCGGGGCGATGGACAGCCGCAGGCCTGGATGTCGAGGAGTACGTTTATTCTGTTCGAATCGGGACTGCTTTTGATCATCGCCTTTATGATGTTTGGCCTGCCGCGCCTAATAAAGAACATCCCTCCTACCCTCGTGAATATGCCGAATAGGCATTATTGGCTTGCTCCCGAAAGACAGGAAAAAACACGAGCGATCCTGCACCGGGAAATGGGTTGGATATTAGTGGGAATGATCACGTTTTTTATTGCCGTAAACCATTTGGTATTTGAAGCAAATCTCGCCGAGCCGCAAAGGCTTTCGGGCTGGTTTATGGTCGTTTTTATTGCTTTTTTGCTTTTCGTCGTAATTTGGGGAATCCGTTTTTTAATTATTTTTCGAAAACCGAAATAAGATCTTACATATGAAAGTTGAACTATTGAAACTCGCTCACGCGCGCTCCGGCGACAAAGGGGACACGGCAAACATCGGTCTGATCGCCCTCAAAGAGGATTATTATCCGATACTTGTTCGTGAAGTTACCGCGGAAAAAGTAAAAGAACACTTTGGTAAAATTGTAAAGGGTGATGTAGAGCGCTTTGAATTGCCAAATCTCGCTTCACTGAACTTCCTACTGCATGAATCTCTTGGCGGCGGCGGAACCCTCTCATTGATGACCGATGCACAGGGAAAAACTTTTTCAACCGCGCTCCTGCGGATGGAGGTTGAGATTTCTGACCAAGAAGCAGAAAATATCAAAACATCGTGAGCAAAAATACAAACGACAAGATCGAGTTTGACTTCGCTCAAATTGGCGGCGTCAAGCTTCACTACGCGAAGGCCGGAACAGGCGAGAAATTGGTTCTGCTCCTTCACGGTTTCCCTGAATTTTGGTATTCATGGCGCCATCAGCTTGCCGATCTGTCTGATGAATATACGGTTGTCGCGCCTGATCTGCGTGGATACAATCTGTCAGATAAACCTCAAAATAAAGCAGATTATGACATAGAACTTCTTGCGGATGACGTGATCGGTTTGATCGATCATTTTGGAGTGGAAAAGGCGGCCATAGTGGGACATGATTGGGGCGGAGGCGTTGCCTGGGCAGTCGCCGGAAGAAATCCGGAGAGAGTTTCAAAGCTTGCCTGCCTGCAGGTTCCGCCGGCATCAGTTTGGAAGAAGAATCAAACTCTAAAGCAATTTTTTGCCAGCTGGTATATGTTTTTTTTCCAAATTCCAAAACTTCCTGAATGGAAGCTCACCCGAAACGACTATCAAAGTCTAGCCGTCGCTCTCAAAACGACGACGGCTGAGAAAGGCGTTTTCACAACCGCAGATATTAAAGAATATAAGAGATCATGGAGCGAATCGGGCGCAATAACCGCCGCGCTCAATTACTACCGCGCTAATATCATCAAGAGAATGTTTGGACGCGGCCCGGATCCCGAAAAGATTAAAGTTCCGACGCTTTTTATATACGGAGAGCAAGACACAGCGATTTTACCGGATACAATTGAAGGCGTCGGTGATTTCATCGATTCCGAATACACCGAACTGAGAATTCCCGAGTCCGGTCATTGGGTTCAGGCTGAAGCGAGACAGAAAGTCACAGACGCGCTGCGTGAATTTTTAGCAGACTGATATGAACGAACTTATCCAAACAAAAACAGATTCGATACTCACGCTGACGTTAAACCGCCCTGAAAAGCGAAATGCGCTCAATGACGGCCTTATCCATTCGTTAATAAGCGCTCTTGAAGAAGCCCGCAAGGACACGGACCTGCGCGCGATCGTGATCAAAGGGGCCGGGAAAGATTTCTGCTCGGGAGCTGATTTAGAAGCCCTTCGTAAAATATCCGATAGCGATATCTTAGAGAATCTCGAAGACGCTGAGGTTCTGTTGGAACTTTTTTCCCTGATGCGAAAAGTGAGTATTCCCATTATTGCTGCGGTCAACGGGCGGGCACTCGCCGGGGGATGCGGGTTGGCAACGGCCTGCGACATTGTTCTGGCGGCCGAAGGCGCGGAATTCGGCTATCCGGAAGTGAGGATCGGATTCGTTCCGGCAATGGTCATGGCGATCTTGCGACGGAACCTTTCCGAGAAGAGGTCGTTTGAGTTGATAACCCAAGGGTTTAGATTCTCCGCCAAAGAGGCCCTGGAAATGGGTTTGATCAACCGGGTCTTTCCGGAAGCGGATTTTGAAACTAATGTTCTCGAATATGCTTCCGTTTATAAAACAGTCAGCCGCTCTGCCGTCGTGCTTTCTAAAAAGCTTCTCTATCAGATGGATGGCAAAGACTTCGATTCTGCTTTAAGTATTGGGGCTGAAATCAATGCAATTGCACGACTTACCGAGGACTGCCGAAATGGAATATCGCGATTTCTGGATAGATAGGCTCGATCTCGATTTTCTACTTTTTAACCGTATACGAAGACGAGAATGAAAATATCAAAGGCAATTCTTTCGTTGGTGTTATTCCTCTTTATCACGCTTGATATCTTCGCCACTGCTCAAATCCCCGACAAGATCATCTATAAGGGATCAACTCATAAGCTCCATTCGAATCCGATGGAGGAGTACTTTAAGAGGTTTCCTAACAAGCGTCCACAAGGCAACCTACACTTTTCTGCTTTGTCCCGGGGATATGTCGCGACCTTTGAATTTGTCGATAATATTCTAGTGCTGCGAAATATTGAGATCATGGTAAGGGGTGATGTATCTAAAGCTCCAAAAGGATTCTCGTGGAAATCACTCATTTCCAATTTCCAAACCCCTGAGAAGCCCCTAAAAATTAACTGGTTAACCGGATTGCTGGAGATTCCCCGAGGAAAGATAGTTACCTATTTCCACATGGGATATGAGTCAACCTATGAGAATTATACGCTGCTGGAGGTATCCAAAGGCGTGCTTAAACGCGCTAAAGATTTTGACAATAAAGCGTACAGCGCGTTCAAGCGCCGACAATTTGAATCATTTAAAAAGACTGAGGATTACAAGAATTTGGTCGTCGACCTAAAAACAAAGCAAGGATTGAGCAACAAATCTATAGAATCGTTTTTGAAACGATTCATAATTAGTTACGTCTCGAAAATTTCTTTTGAATAGGATGCTAGCATCTATCACGCTTCCTTAAATATCAAAAAATAATCCATGTTTGAAGCATTTACAAAATCGAACCTTTCCTTGAGTGTAAAACCGGCCCGCTTTGCTTCATTAATTAGCGTTGCTTCATCGATTCCGTGATTGCCGCCAGTTCCATCGCGATCAATGATTCCAACCAGCGCGTCTTTCTTCAACGCCGGAAGCAGGTTCTTCATAAAAACGATCGGTTCTTCTATTTCGTGGTAGGTATTTAAGATCAATACCGCGTCGATCGATTTTTTCGGAAGTTTCGGGTCGTCAAAATCGCCTAAAACCGCTTCAATATTTGGCACGTTCTCGCGAATCTTGCGGTCATTGATATATGTTATCGCGTCTTCGTTTATATCTACGGCATAGACCTTTCCTTTTTCTCCTATTCTTTCCGCGGCTATAACGCTAAACCAACCGCCGCCCGCTCCGATATCAGCGACCATTTTTCCTTCCGAAATACGCAAAAGATCCATTACCCGCTGAATCTGCAGTTTTTCTGCACGTCCCTCCTTGTCGTAGCGAGAAAGATCGCCCTTATAAGGATTGCTGGTCGGACGGTCAATCTTGTCACTCGAGACCTCGGGGGTCGGTGTAGGCGAGATTTGCGCCAATTGGACCCCATGCCAATTCGAAAATGCAAATATCCAAAAGATGCCCAAAAGCGCCAGCTTAATTACTATCCAAGCGATCAAGTGTTTTTTCATGATTTTCATTGTCGTGCTTTTTCCAAGGCTTTGGCAAGTGGATCCGTTGAAAGCTCGTCGATAAGGCCTATTTCGAGTGCCGTCGCGGCATCGACCCGCTCTGCCGTCAAAAACATCTCTAAGGCTCGTTTCCTGCCGATTAAACGCGGTAGAAACTGCGTTCCGCCCCAACCCGTAATTATTCCAAGTTTTGCGCCCGGATGGGCAAAAAATGACCCGGGGGTGGCAACTCGCGAGTTACAGGAAATTGCCAGGTCAAGACCGCCTCCTAAACAAAATCCATCGATCGCAGCAACGGTAAACTTTTTACTTCGATGAATCCGCTCCATCAAACGCTGCCCGCGTAAGCCAAATTCCAGTGCCGTCTTTTCATTCAGCTGTGCCACCTCGCTCAAGTTAGCACCGGCAGCAAAGGTATTTTCCGATCCCGTGAAAACGATCACCTCGATCAGGGAATTGGATTCAATGGCTTCAAGCTCAGACGAAAGAATCTGAAGGGTTCGAATAGAAAGAGGATTCTTAATTTCCGGACGGTTAAACCGCACAACCGCCGCGTTGCTAATCGTTTTTACATCGATCGGGTATTTTTCTTCCATTCGGTTTGGTCTTTAGCGCTCGCGCCGATATGCGGTCTTTAAACGATGCGGCTGTCGATCGATATCTTCTCTGAAAAGCCGCATAAAAGTGGGCGGGCCGAGCGGGAAATCAAAAAAAGACCGCCCACGTCGCAAGATCATCGGTAAAATTCTCAAAGTGGTGCTTAATCCTTGCCGGGACGAATAACGCATCCCCGGTCTCAAAGGGAAAGGTCTCCTCCCCGATTATGATGTCTCCGCTTCCACGCACGATGAAGTAGAATTCGTCTTCATCGTGATATGTTTGATAATCCACTCCCTTAGGCGCGAAAAATTCCAATCTCACGTTTCCCTTGCTCAATATCTCCAGGTCCCAAACGCCATCCTTCCACTTTTCATTTGGAGGCAACGGAAGCTGACCCATCATTTCGTCGATCGTGTATTTCATATGTTTCTACCGCGTGCCCTAAGCTCTTTTTTCGGAATTTGTTCTGTCTCCATCGTTCATATTCTGATACAAACAACGCTTACAAAACAGATCGTCTTCGTTCTCGTTTTTAGAAAATTCCTGGTTCGTCGAAAGGCGCTCGATCAAAAACTCTTCGTTTTCCGTTAGCTCTTCCCTTTTTTTAAATTTTTGCGATCCGCAATTCTTACAAATCATATCGTTTGATTCTCAACTCTAAACACACGGGATATTTTTGTTATAAGCTATCCGTCGCATTAGCTAAATATATCAAAAGCTCGTTCAACCCGATATCAAAGCCAAATCAATAAATCCCATCCACTGCAGTAAACCAAATTTACGCTAGACTTTACGCCCTTGTTTTGTCATTCTACAAACTTATGTTCACAGTAAGAGCTGATTTCAGCGAATCATTTGAAATTTTATCGAAGCCGAATAGTGTCCGTCTATTCTTTTCGGACGTAAAGAATTTTATTGATTTGATGCCGAATATCGAAAGCGTTCATACCGATGCGAATGGAATAATGCACTGGAAAATTCGTGTTGTGATTCCGCTTGTCGGTTCATTTTCTGAAAAATTCAGCCTTTCCGAAGTTTCAAATGATGACGAGACTATCGAGTGGAAACCGACGGCGGGAGAAAAGCACAATCTTATGAGCTTTTCGACGAATTTCCTCCCAAAAGGAAAGAACAAGACCCTCGTTCAATTTTCTCAAATAATCGAATTGAGGCGAACCTCGGCTGCCGAGCTCCATTTTCTTGCGGGTTTTGCAGGCGAATCGGTTATCAGCGGCGAAATGACCCGCAGGATAAGTGAGATGCTCGATGGATTTATACAAAATGCCAAAGATATATTGGAAAAAGAGGATTAGATCGGTTATTTTCAGAACGAATGGAAGCTGGCATTTGATTTTTTACAGAACAATCTCGGAAATTTGTCCCCAAAACGTTTTACGTCTTTCCAAATAGTATAAATAATCATTATTTTCGAAATAAAACCCTTGATTTCGATGATTTTACCTCTATGGCACAGGCATTGCTTGGTGATAAGTAAGACGTCGTTGGTTTTTTTTCGACGAGGTGACTTATGAACTTATTTACACGAATAATTTGTTTGGTTCTGCTGCTTTCAGCACTTATATTTCTGGTTTTTCAGACAACGATCAAATCTCAATCGGGTTCGGTACAGACAAGCGTCACAGCGAGAGCCGAACAGATCACGGGTGATAAGTTTCGCTACGAAAGCCGAACTCCAAAGGGTGTAAAGATCTTCTCGGTAAAAAAACCGGGTAATCAAATGATCGCAGCAATCGATAAAGGTTTTGACGACCTTTTCGCCATATCCCGAAAGACCCAATATAAATACAGAAAGCGTCTGCGTCACAGTGATTATATGGTCTACATCTCGCGACCCGATCGACTTACGAACAAAGTAGGTAAATATTCTCCAGACCTTGCTGTGACCGCAAACCAATATGCGGGCAGCAAATATGACCAGGGCGGATTCGTTTATGCGGCTGGCATGGTCGTCGCATTTAGCCCCTGCGCATTCGTCATTCCGGAACATACCAGGGATTTCAAACGCGTATCCGACGTTGTCAGGTACGAGGGCGAACATCTTGTTCTGTATCACAACAACCGCACGTTCTTTAACCGTACAGCTGACCACAGCAAGGGCGGCGGTCATCCAATCTTAAAGTAGCGTGATTAGTTTTCACGCGCAGTTTTAAATCCTAAAACTTCCTGTAGCAGACCCCTGTGAAAAGCCTTACTCTTGTAAACGTTTCCAAATAAAATTTTCGTACCATCGGTAAAGTGGATTCGCTCCAATGCTCCATCAGTCGCATCAAATCGGCCATCAGGAGTGCTCACCGCCCAATCCTCCCCGCCGTAAATAAACAACGAAGCTAACTCTTTTTTAGTGTTTGCATTCGAAAACCCGATTTTGTCGCCATAACTTTCAATAAGAATTTTCCGATCGTTAATTTCTGTTAAAACAAAGCTGCCTTTAAACTTCAGCCAGTCGGGGAGAGATTCATAATTCACTTGTTTTCCAGTAGCCGTGTTCCAGATCTTTATCTGATCACCGCCGTAGTTTCGTGCAAAAAACTTGCCCTCGGGTGAAAAACACAATTCGACCGGTTTAGGGGCAACATTGCTCACAAGATCAAACCTTGTTTTGTCTTTGGAAACGGAATCTTTTGACACTCCCTCGTCGTTTTCCAGTTTTCGGATCCGTTTTCGCGCGACTACATCAAACAACACCACATCGTCGAAACGATAAACTTCGACCTCTTCTTCGAGCGCCGCAAGAGTTCGATTATCGGCCGCAAACTTCAAAGATTCGATCATCTTTTCAATTTCGAACTCGAAATTTTTTCCAGTGTCGGTGTTTAATATGAGAATTTTCGTTTGCCCGGCGCCGCTTGCGGCAAGCCACTTTCCATCAGCCGAAACCGCTACACGCACTTCGCTGGAATATGGTACACGCACATCGGAATAGGTAACCTTATGAAGAAGTTTGCCGGTTGTTGTTTCCCAAACCATTATTTCGCGGTCAGAATTAGCGCTCACGACCAGAAGTCCGTTTTTTGAAATATCCATCGATGCCAGATGTCTTCCGACCATCAGAGTCGAAACCCTCTGGTCGGCATTCCCACCCAAAACCGTAATAATCGCCTTGTTGTCAGCCGTTTCGTCATCCGGAACGACAAGACTTCGAACGAACTGCAAATTACCATCATCTGAAAAGACTACGGAAGAAGGAGGCTCGAAATTTGCTCGAAACCGTTTAAGTGTTCGTCGTTCGGAAAGATCGAAAAAACCTGGGAGGTCTTCGTCAACCACGATCGCAAGCCTTTTATGGCTAGAAGCGAAGTCAACCGAATAAACCGCATTATTGGAATTATCAAGGGTTCGGATCAGCTTGCCGGTTTTAGTTTCCCAAAACCGAATATTCCCGTCGCCACCGATCGTGAGCAAAGTAGTTCCATCAGGAGAGAATACGATCGAATCGGTGTCTTCGGACTGTTTACCGAGCATTCCTATCTGCTCAAACGTTTCGGCGTTAATAAGCTTAACGCGACCCATATATTCGGCCACCGCAAGCAAGGATTCATCCGGTGAAAAACCAGCATACTTGATGCCGACTTCGATGGAACGAGGTCTTAGCGATTTAACAAGTTTTCCATCTGCCGTATCCCAAATATCAAGGTTATCGCTAATGCCG
>JABDJV010000497.1 GCA_013003295.1 Pyrinomonadaceae bacterium
ACGCAGCATTGGTTCCGGTGATCGCTTACCAGATGATCGAGGGCGTTCATTTGATTCCCGATGTCTGCGTCGGGGCGCGCGAAAGGGTCAGAAGTGTTTGCCTGGTGACTAAAGGCGAGGATCTCAGTGATGTAAGATCCGTATCGCTCGACGTCTCCTCAAAGACATCGGTTGCGCTTACAAAGATCATTTTCCGGGAGTTTTTGGGTTTTGAGCCGAAGTGGAAAGATGCCGAACCTGATTTGAATAAAATGCTCGCCGATTCCGATTGCGCCCTATTAATTGGAGATCCGGCGCTCGGTCTTAGTCCGGAGTCCGGTGTCCAAAGTCCAAAGTCGCCAACAGCGAATGGCGGATTGCGTATCGCGAATCACCAATTACCAACCACCAATTACCGTAAATTCGACCTCCTTGAGCTTTGGCGAAAATATACCGGCTTTGGATTTGTCTTCGCGATGTGGATGACCCACGATAAGAATTGCGGGATCGATTTCGCTGCGGCGCGTGATGAGGGCCTCGGACACCTGGAAGAGATCGCTGCAAATTACAAAGATGAAATATCGCTATCCGGCGATGATTTCAAAACGTATCTTACCGAAAATATTTCCTTTTCGATCGATGATTCAATGCGCCACGGGCTCGAACTTTACTTCAAACTCGCCAGCAGCCACGATCTGATCCCAAAACTTAAACCGCTCAGCTTCGCCTAACCCCTCTTACATTTTTGCCTGAATGCATTCGAATGAAATTTCAAAGAATAGTGCGCATTGTCTTTTACAAACTTTGATCCGTGTCCACCGGCGCGCAGATGAAACTCATGTTCAATCTCAAGGTCTTTGAGTCGTTTGCTAAGCGCAGCATTTGTTTTCGCAAATCCGAGATGGTCCTTTTCGCCAACGTCGAAATATATTAACTTATTGTCTCGGTTGCTGTTATTAAACATTTCCGCAAGGGCCAGGGAATTGTTTGCTTTCCAGAAATAGACGTCGATCGGCTTTCCGTTTCTCGGGATCCAGCCTTCCCAGTTTTTAGCCCAACCGGGCAATTTCGAAGGGTCTTCAGGCTGAACCGCGGCGCTATGTGAAGAGATCGAGCCAAAGATATTCCTATTCTTAAAACCGATCACCAAAGCTCCCGATCCTCCCATTGAGTTACCGGCAATTGCTCGGGCACAGGATTCATTTATGGTGCGATACCTTTGATCAACTGCTCTGACGAGGTCTCTCTTTATGAAATCTTCCCACTGGTATTCGCCGTTGTACCAATTTACCCAACCGGTGTCGTTACTGCCCGGCGAAATTACAATCATCGGCGAAACGATCTTTCGGGCGATCAAATCATCGAGAATATCCTTGACACCCATCTTTTCCCACCCGGTTTCGTCCTGGCCAAATCCCGCGAAATAGTAAATAACCGGAAAACGCCGGGCCTTTTGATCGTAACCAGCAGGCAGATAAACACCAGCCTTCACTTTTTGCTTAGAGATCAACGAGGGCGAATCGATATCGATATACGTCAACTTTGATTTGGAGTTAGTTTGGGCCTGACTGACATTCACACTCAATATGATTGCGGTAAATAGCAATAGGACTTTAGTCGTAAGCGATCGTAGATTTATTGGCATTATAATTTCTCCGGAAACTTTAGGGGTCTTAATAAAAATACACCACTAATCAAAATTTCATGACATAAATCAAAGATTGGAGAAACCCACGGTAATTGTTTTCAGGCAAGAAAAAGCCGGATGACCAAAGATCATCCGGCGCAAAATTCGGGCCGACGCAAAAGCAAGGCGCAGCAACCCAGCGAAGAAATCGCGTTCCTCGAATCCCTATTCAGTTTTTAGAACAATCCCGACTGAAAGATCAGAAACCAAACAGCTGCTACTGCAAAAACCGTTAGGGCCATATCGTGGATTATGATTGCGTTTTCTTCGTTTCTCATTTTTTCTTACCTCTAGTAAAATTTATAAAGTATCTATCGTATGAATTCCCCTGTAATCAGGAGATGTTGAGACATCATTGCAAGGTGTGTGCCAAAGGAACTGCGGTAGTTGAAAAGAAGATATTAGAGGTCGCAGTTCGCGATTCGCGATACGCAATTCGCTAAGAAAAAGCCCTTGCGTAAAGCGTTTTAGCGTAATGCGTATAGCGAAATGAACATCCAACCAATCTTAGACAAGGTGCTTGACGGCGAGCGAATGACCGCTGAACAATGCACGACGCTTTTAGAATCCAACGATTTCGTGCGTATCGGCCTGGCCGCACACGAAATCCGCAATCGGAAGAATCCGGGCGACGTCGTTACGTACATAATCGACCGGAATATCAACTACACAAACGTCTGCAACGTCGTCTGCACGTTTTGCGCCTTCTACCGACGGCCGGGAAAGCCGGACACATATGTTCATTCGATCGAAGAGATCTCAAAACGTATCGACGAAACGATCGCGCTTGGCGGCACGGGCGTTTTGATGCAGGGCGGTCTTCATCCCGATTTTAATATCGAGTGGTATGAGGAATTGCTGACAACGCTTCACTCAAAGTATCCGAAGTTTCAACTCCATTGTTTTTCACCGCCCGAGATCCATAACATTTCGCTTATCTCAAAACTCGATTACGTGACCATAATGCAGCGGCTAAAAGATGCCGGATTAAACTCTATGCCCGGAGGCGGTGCGGAGATACTGGATGACGAGGTGCGAAAACGTGTTTCGACCAAGTGCACGTCACAGGAGTGGCTCGACGTGATGCGGGCCGTCCATGAGGTTGGTTTGCGCTCGACCGCGACGATGATGTTTGGCATCGGCGATAATGTCTCGCACCGGGTCGCACACCTGCAGAA
>JABDJV010000500.1 GCA_013003295.1 Pyrinomonadaceae bacterium
ATCTCGGACGGTGTCTAGACGAGAAAACCGATTTGTTTGAAGTTTTTTCTGAGAATTCTCTTGGCGAAGTAAGGTTTCTCGCTGATGGGACGCAAAAAAAGGCAGAATACGGCGATTTTGAGCTTGACGATGCTATTAACAACCTTAACGGATACTCGAAGCCCTGGAACATTGGAAAACTAATAGAATGGTATTCGCAGGCCGAAAACGAAGAAACGCGCGTCAGCTTTTTACGGGTCTTAGCAGCAAGTAAAGACCCTAGAGCCGCAGTGATACTAGGTAGTTTGTTAGAAGACCGAACACTAAAAACACGGGTCGCGGCGTTGTACGGACTTATGTACTATTTCTTACCGAGTGTAGTCGGCGGCGGAACAGAAGCGCATTTTTTATACGTAAGAAAATGGTGGGAAGTGAATAAAGATCAGATTAAAAGAAGATGTAAAAGAGTGCAATATGAGTAATAAAATAAAAGCATACGCGGCCAAAGATGTCGCAAAACAATTTGAACCGTTTGAATATGATGCTGGCGAACTCGGCAATGAGCAGGTTGATATAAAAGTTCATTCCTGCGGAATCTGTCATTCGGATCTTTCGATGCTGAACAACGACTGGGATATGACCGAATACCCGTTTGTCGGCGGGCACGAAGCGGTAGGGGAGATCATCGCGGTTGGTGAAAATACCAAAGGCGTGAAGATCGGTGATAAGGTCGGGCTTGGCTGGAACTCCGGAAGCTGCGGATACTGTGAGCACTGCATTTCGGGCTATCAGATCATGTGCCGCGAACTCGAACAGACCATCGTCAGCCGTCATGGCGGATTTGCAGACAAGGTTCGATGTCATTGGTCATGGGCGATAAAATTACCTGATGAGTTGGATATGCTCAAGGCGGGGCCTCTGTTTTGCGGCGGAATTACCGTTTTTAATCCGTTTTATCAATACGACGTTAAGCCTACTGATAAGGTCGGAGTGATCGGGATCGGCGGCTTGGGGCACTTGGCACTGAAGTTTGCGGACAAATGGGGCTGCGAAGTCACCGCGTTCTCGTCGAATCCGGAAAAGACCGAAGAGCTTAAAAATATGGGCGCCGACCACGTAGTCAATTCCCGAAGTGACGAGGAGTTGGAAGATCTCCGCGGTAATTTTGATCTAATACTCTCGACGGTAAATGTATCGCTCAATTGGGAAGCATATCTGCAGACTCTTGCGCCAAAAGGGCGTTTACATTTGTTGGGCGCAACGCTCGAACCGTTGGAACTAATGACATTTTCGATAATCCAGCAAAAGAGTGTTTCCTCAACTGCAACGGGAAGTCCGATCGTTGTTCGAAAGATGCTAGAGTTTTGCGCGAGGCACGATATCGAGACGGTCACGGAAGTATTTCCGATGTCGAAGATCAATGACGCCTTCGAACATCTTAAAAGCGGAAAGGCAAGATATCGAATCGTCCTCGAAAATGATTTTTAGGACCTAAAGGCCGACTTGCCTTTTGTAACAAGATTTGTTACAGTTTTAATAGTTGGCGGTTGAGTTGAAAAACACACGCCTTGGATATATGTTAGGACTTATATTTATAAGGAGATAATTAGAGAAATGGGTGACTTTGCAAAAGAGGTAACGGATGCGAATTTTGAAGCAGACGTATTAAGTTCGGAAAAGCCTGTATTGGTTGATTTTTGGGCGGAATGGTGCGGGCCCTGCCGTATGATCGCGCCGACCGTGGAATCGGTTGCAGAAGAGTTTGACGGAAAAGCGGGTGTATTCAAGATGAATGTCGATGAGAATATGAACGTGCCGCAGAGATATGGAGTGCGCGGTATTCCGACGCTGATCGTTTTCAAGAACGGCGAAGAGCAAGAGCGGATCGTTGGAGCGGTTTCCAAAGAGGCGATCACGCAGGCGCTGGAGAAGCATTCGGCAGAAAGTGCGGTAGCTTAATTTAAGCAATACAAATTAAACGGTGAGCAGTGGGCGGTTTTGCTCACCTCATCGTTTTTTAAGTTTAAATATCCAGATACTATGAAAGCGATAGTGGTCAGAGAATACGGCAGCGAAGACGTCCTCAATTATGAGGAAATCGAAACGCCGGTGCCAAACGAGCAACAGATCTTAGTTCGAATAAAGGCGGCGGGGGTAAACCCAGTCGATACATATGTTCGGCAGGGTAACCATCCGTCGGCACCCGAAGTGCCCTTTACACCCGGAAAGGACGCTGCGGGAATAGTTGAAGCGGTAGGTGGAGAGATAGACAAAGTTCGGGTCGGCGACCGCGTATATCTGGCGGGATCGATCTCAGGTTCGTATGCCGAATTTGCATTGTGCGATGAGAATCAGGTTTAGACGCTTCCGGAAAATGTTTCGTTTGAGCAAGGGGCCGGAGTTTTTGTGCCGTGCGCTACTGCTTTCCGGGCGCTGATCCAAAAAGCTGAAGCAATTGAGGGTGAGAGCGTTCTTATTCATGGGGCAAGCGGCGCAGTAGGGATCGCGGCAATTCAATGGGCGAAAAACGCCGGCTTAATGGTTTTTGGCACGGCAAGCTCGAAAGGCGGAAAATCGTTGATCAAAGAAAAAGGGGCGGACCTCGTTCTTGATCATTCGGCGGAAGGCTATTTGGACGAGCTCTTAGCCGCGACAAATGGAAAAGGTGTCGAAATAGTTCTCGAGATGCTGGCGAATGTAAACCTGGTAAAGGACTTTGGAGTATTGGCCAAGTTTGGAAGAATCGTAGTGGTTGGCAGCCGTGGAAGCATTGAATTCGATCCGCGTCTGACCATGGCAAAAGATGCGACAATAAGGGGAATGTCTCTTTTTAACGCATCGTCATCCGATCTTGAAGAAATCCATACTTCGATCTATGAGGGCTTAGAGGAGGGCTATCTGAGCCCGGTCATCGGCAAGGAGTTTCCGCTATCGGATGCAGCTGCCGCACACCGCGAAATTATAGAAAATAAAGCATTTGGGAAAATGGTTTTGCTTCCCTAGGATACTTTGTGATAAATTTTCGCTATAAATTACCCTGCAAACGAAATTATTATTAGAGCTATTTCAAGACCCTGAAAAATGAAAAAGATCAATAAGCAAGCAAATATGTATGTGACGAGTATTATCGAGGATGTTCAGACCCGTTTTGTCGACGAAAAAACGACCATTTACAGCGACACTCAAATTGAAAGGACCTATGAATTCGAAGATGGTGCGATCATAAGATACGAATGGCAGGACGCGCCGGGTAAAAAGGACGACGAACAATTCAACCATCGGTTCACACTCGTGAAAGTTCCGAAACCAAATCCCGGAAAACTCAAAAAAGGAGTTTTAAGAACGATCGAATTCTTTGCCGGCGGACGATAATATCAGACAAGGTCGGTAAAAAAGAAAAAGAAAAATGCGGCGGCCTGTTCTTTCGTGATGTCACCCCTGACGGATCCGATCGAATTGCCGCTTTTATTTCGCACGCTGCCGTTTGAGGTAACTTTTCCGATCGTATTTCCGCTGCTGTTAACAACGGTCC
>JABDJV010000017.1 GCA_013003295.1 Pyrinomonadaceae bacterium
TTGTAGTTCCTTGCTACAGTATCTGGCAAAAATTTTATTATGGTATCGGCCTAAAACTTTACGACCTGCTTGCAGGCAAATACCGTTTTGGAAAGTCGCGCATCGTATCCAGAAAGGAAACACGTGAGCTGATTCCGAACATTTCAGCTGAAAATCTTCAGGGCGGGGTCATCTATCAGGACGGACAGTTTGACGACACGAGACTTCTGATCGATCTGCTGCGGACTTCCTCCGATCATGGAGCCTGCGTTTTAAACTATGCAAAAGTCACCGGTTTATCTAAAAACGGCCAGGGAATGATCGATGCCGTTCAATTCGAATGCGCCCGATCCGGAGAAATATACACCGCTGGCGCGAAAATAGTGATAAACGCCACGGGCGTTTTTTCGGATCGAGTCAGAAACCTGTCCGACAAGACCTCGACAGACATTATTACCCCAAGCCAGGGAATCCATCTGGTTTTTGATCGGTCATTTCTAGGTGGAGAAGATGCGATCATGATTCCCAAGACCTCCGATGGGCGGGTTTTGTTTGCGATCCCGTGGCACGGTAAAACGCTGATCGGTACGACCGATACGCCAATAGAAAATCTCACTCTGGAACCGAAACCGCTTGAAGAAGAGATCGAGTTCATACTAAAAACCTGCCGACAATATTTGAGAAAACCCCCGAATCGCGAAGATATATTGAGTGTCTTTGCCGGAATTCGCCCGCTGGTGGGATCGTCCGGGGTGAAGAATACCGCAAGTCTTTCACGTGGTCACACTATCGCGATCGACGATTCAAACCTGGTCACACTAACCGGCGGAAAATGGACGACTTACCGGAATATGGCTGAAGATACGATAAGCAAAGCGATCGGGATCGGCGGTATGAAAATGGTCGAATCTACTACCCGCGAGATCGAGATAAAGAACCGAAATCGGTTGGAGATCAAATCGTTGATAGCGAAAGACCCGGCGCTGGCGGAGAAACTTCATCCAGATTTTGAGTATCAAAAAGCCGATGTGATCAATTCGATCAGAAATGAAATGGCGATAACGATCGAAGATATACTGGCCCGCCGCACCCGTATTCTGTTCCTCGATGCCCGGGCGGCTCTAAAAGTCTCGCGCGATATCGCAAACATTATAGCCGAAGAGCTGGATTTGGATCACGACCAGATCGAACTGCAATTAAGCGAGTTTGAAGCATTGGCAAAACGCTATTTGGTTTAGAATTTATAATTCAGCGCTCCAAATACTCAGGCAGATCAATATCTGAGCTGAGTTTTGAGTCAGCCTGTGGCTCGCCGAATTCAGTTATGATCGGCAAAACTCCGGCCCAGATGGGCAACTCATAATCACTGGCATCATCTATCGGATCGCCCTCGCGGATCTTCGCCGAGGCTTCCTCAATATCGATCTTTATAACCGATGTGACATTTAATTCCTTTTGATTCGGCGGTCGCGAATCCTCCCAGCGATTTTCGAGCAAGTTGTCAGAAACCGCTTTGAGCGCGTCAATTTTTTCTCCTTGGTCTTCGACCAGTCGTCCGGTGCCAAAAACGCAAACCGAGCGATAATTCATCGAATGATGAAACGCCGATCGAGCCAGGACGATCCCATCAACCAATGTGACGGTCACACACACCCGCACGCCCTTCTCAAGATTCTTGAGCATACGACTGATCGATGAACCGTGAACAATGATCGAATCCTCGATCCTCGCGTACAGAGTAGGTATCACAAATGGCTGTTGGTCCACCGCAAACCCAACGTGGCACAGATAACCGGCATCGAGAATCTTGTAAATCGTTTTGCGGTCATATTTTCCCCGCTTTGCCACACGGCGAACCTGGTTTCGTTCAGTTTTTGGAAATTCGGACAATCTTAGGCACCTCTTTTTCTATGTATTTTCGTTGTTTTGATGATATGTTTTTAGAATCGAAAAGCAAAAGCATGGAATAAAATCGGCCGCATCAAATATTGTTTCGGTTTGACGCAACCGCATTTTTTACGATTATGAATAATTTTGAAGATTTCGAGAGACCCCATAGATTATTTGCGTTTGCTGATTTGCGGGACCGCATCCCGGCAGGTGCATTGGTCGAAAACGTTGATCTGGTGATCGTTCGATATGACGATGAAGTCTCCGTCCTATATGGAAGATGTTTGCACCGCGGGGCGATGATGAAAGATGGCCATATTGACGGCCGGAACCTGATTTGCGGAGTTCATGGGTGGGACTATCGCTTCGACACCGGCGTATCGGAATACGACAACAGCGAGATCCTGCATAAATTTTCGGCGGTCGTAAAATACGATGCGGTCTATATTGACGCAGCAGAGGTCCGGGCATTTCATAAAGAACACCCGCAGCCATTCAATCGCGATGAGTACCTTGGACAGTATGCAGATACGCACCCGGAAAACACCGAGCCGTATTCGCAATTTATAAAGGATCTGGCTCAGAATGGTCTAAAAAAGTATGGTCATCATGGTCCTTCGGAAGCGATGGGAGTCGATCGAAACACTCTGCCAAAATGGGAGAACATTCAATTTCTCCCAGCCCAACTTTCGCGAAGACCTCTGCTTGATGAGGAGCCTGTAAACACAAAAACTGTCATTGGAAAGCGTGCGGAGAAGCCGCTCGAACTCGAAATGCCTTTTTTCGTTTCCGATATGAGCTTCGGTGCCCTGTCCCGCGAAGCGAAAATCGCGCTTTCCAAGGGCGCAGAAATGGTTGGGACAGGTATATGTTCGGGCGAAGGCGGAATGCTTCCCGAAGAGCAGGAAAACAATAGCCGCTACTTCTATGAATTGGCTTCAGCAAAATTCGGATTTTCGTGGGAGAAGGTAAAACGTTCTCAGGCATTTCATTTCAAAGGAGGACAAGGCGCGAAAACCGGAACAGGGGGACATCTTCCGGCAGAGAAAGTCTCGGCGGAAATAGCCGAAGTACGCGGATTAAACGAAGGCGAACCCGCAATTTCACCTGCTGCGTTTCCCGATTTGAAGACGGTGAAGGATTTTCGCGGAGTCGCGGCAGAGGTCAGGGAAAAAACGGGCGGAATCCCGGTCGGTTATAAGATCGCTGCCAGCCGAATCGAGGACGACATTGATTTCGCACTCGATGTCGGGGTTGACTACATTATTTTGGATGGCCGCGGCGGGGGAACCGGTGCGGCTCCGAGTATTCTTCGAAATAACATAAACGTCCCGACAATTCCGGCCTTGGCCCGCGCGCGAAGACATCTTGATTCGCGCGACTCAAGAGACATAACACTTGTGATCACCGGCGGATTGCGCGTGGCGGAAGACTTTGCAAAAGCGCTGATGCTCGGAGCCGATGCGGTTGCGGTGGCAAATTCCGCAATTCAGGCGATCGGGTGTTTGGGGATGCGTGCGTGCAATACAAACAACTGCCCGGTTGGAATCGCTACTCAAAAAGAGTCTCTAAGGAGCCGGTTGATAATCGATAATTCCGCAAAGCAGCTGGCCAACTTTTTCAATGCGACGAACGATTTGATGAAAGTGATCGCCCGGGCCTGCGGACACGATGATTTTGCAAAATTTGAGCCCGATGATCTGAGCACGCTTGATTTGGATATGCATAAACTGACTGGAATAAAGTATGCGGGTGTAAAGCCTATTTAAGATCCTGCCCGCTAAAGCACGAAAAGGATCGCGGAAAAAAATGGCGACGGTACGGTGAGCGGTAGCGACCCGCTGATGGTTGTGATTCGCCTACAGCGACCGGGAAAATCAAAGATTTAACAAATGTCAAAAACGAAAAAACAACTCAAATGGTGCAAGGTATTGAAAAACGCAGAGGACCTGCCCGAAGGCAGGGTTGTCAGCGTCTGGGCGGAACACAGGGGGATTTGTCTATCCCACTACGAAGGAAAATTTGCGGCCCTTGATAACAAATGTCCACACCAGGGAGGCCCCCTTGGTGAGGGAAGCATTGAGAAAGGTTTTTTACGCTGCCCCTGGCACGGCTGGGATTTTCATCCTACCACCGGCGCATCGCCCGGAGGTTTTGACGATGAATTGGAAACGTTTGACGTTGAGATTCGTGATGACGGCGTCTACGTTGGTGTGGAAGAAGAACGGACACACGAAACGACCGTGTCCGATGTGATCGCTGAAACGCTTGTGAATTGGGGAATCGACACGGTATTTGGAATGGTCGGACATTCAAACCTCGGCTTGGCGGATGCTCTTAGAAGACAGACCGAGAAGGGAACGATCAATTTCATAGGAATAAGGCACGAAGGCGCCGGAGCGTTTGCTGCGTCAGCATATGGCAAATTGACCGGAAAGCCTGCTGCGTGTTTTGCGATCGCCGGTCCCGGAGCGACTAATATGTTCACCGGCCTCTGGGACGCCAAGGTTGACCGCGCGCCGATCCTGGCATTGACCGGCCAGGTTGCTACCCAGGTTGTCGGCACGGGAAACTTTCAGGAAGTTGATCTTGTTCGTGCGTTTCAGACAGTCGCTGAATTCAATCACCGGGTCCAGCAAAATAGTAAGCATGCAGAACTGGCGACCCTGGCAATGAAGCATGCCATTCTTAAGCGCGATGTCTCACATTTGACGTTTCCCGACGAGATCCAGAAACTTCCTGCCGAAATAGAAACGGCACAGACGCCAAAAGGCAGGATCACTCCGCTCAAGATCGCTCCGCCAAATGAAAGCCTCGATCGAGCCGTTGAAAAGATAATGAACTCGAAGCGTCCCGTGATAATCGTCGGACACGGTGCAAGATTTGATATGGATGCGGTCACGGAATTCGCCGAGTCATTGAATGCCCCGGTATTAACAACATTCAAGGGAAAAGGCCTGATCAGCGATTCGCATCCGCTGGGTTGCGGCGTTTTGGGCCGAAGCGGAACGCCGATCGCATCCTGGTTTATGAACGAAAGCGATTTATTGATCGTGTTTGGTGCGTCGTTTTCAAACCATACCGGGATCGCGCCAAAGGTCCCGACCATCCAGGTTGATTTTGACCAATTGGCGCTTGGAAAATTCCATCCGATCGATGTTCCGGTCTGGGGGGAGATCAGCGTTACGGTTGAACTACTCAGGAAAGAACTAAAAGGAAAGACCGATACGTTTGACCAGCGTGAAGAGATCGTCGAACGCTGGCGAATTTGGCAGGAAGAAAAAACAAAACGTCTTAAAGAAGATTTTGGTGAAGGTATCAGCTCAATAGCTGTTTTCGACGCGCTCAACGGCCTTGCACCTGAGAATGCCGTGATGTGCGTCGATGTCGGCAATAATGCCTATTCCTTCGGGAGGTATTTTGAGCCAAAAAATCAGAGCTTTTTGATGTCCGGCTATCTCGGGTCGATCGGTTTCGCGTTCCCGGCAGCGATGGGTGCCTGGGCAGCAACAAAAGGGTCGCGGCCAATTATCGCAGTCGCGGGCGACGGCGGTTTCGCGCAGTATTTGGCTGATTTCACTACTTCTGTAAAATACGGGATGAATATCAAATTAATATTGATCAACAATTCCGAGCTCGGAAAGATATCAAAAGAACAGCGCTCTGACGAACTGGACGTTTGGGCGACCGACCTGCACAACCCAAATTTTGCAAAATTTGCCGAAAACTGTGGGGCTCTGGGAATACGGGTGAGCGAGAAAGACGAGGTAAAAGCGGCGATGGAAAAAGTCTTAAATCATGAAGGAACGGCGATTCTGGAAATTGTTGCTGATGTTAAACTGATTTGATTATGGACAAGTACGAACGAAACAAGAAAAATGCGATGGGGCTCTATTCATTGATGTTTAATGAAAATAAGCCTTCAGAGGCCGCCGATAAATATATCGGAGATGAGTATATTCAACACAACCCATTGGTAGGAGATGGCAAACAGGCATTTATCGAGTATTTCACCAGAATGAACGAGGAATATCCTGTAAAAACAGTACATTTCATACGGGCGATCGCTGAGGATAATTACGTTGTCCTGCATTGCCGGCAAGAATGGGAAGGCGACCACGAGTATGCGGGAATAGATATTTTTCGTTTCGACGAGGACGGTAAGATAGTCGAGCATTGGGATGTTTTACAAGTCGTTCCGGAAACTGCCGAAAACGATAACACAATGTTTTAGGAATCAGATTATGAAATATCCTTACAAGAAAGCGCATCTGGTATTTTCCGTCCTCTTCGCAATGATCTGCACATTCAGCGGAATTGCCGGTGAGACTGGCAGCCTTGGAACGTCTAACGTGACGCAAGCACAAGACCTAATTTACCGCGCTTATAAGTATCGGCTCAAAGGTCGATTTCGCGATGCTGAAGCCGTCTTGCGAAACGGAATGCAAGAACTTTCCCTGGAAAAGGGGCGGGATGTTCAGGTAGCGGGCCTTAAGGTCGAACTCGCGAGAGTGATCATAAGAAAGAATTTTCATAACAACACTAGCGACGAAGAGGCTCTAAGACTTTATCGGGATGCGGAGGAAATTGCGAAAAAAGCCGAAAACAAAGGGCTCCTGGGTAAAGCGCTCTACGGGATCGGGTTTTACAAGTTCAAACTTGGTTCCAAGTCCTGGGATAATGCTTTGGCCAGTTTGTATAAGTCGCTCAAAATACGCCGCGAAATCGGTGACACGTTTGGAATTTCGCAATCGCTTTTCACGATCGGCACGATTTATCAAAGGCGCGGAAAGGCTGAAGCTGCGGAAAAGATTTATGAAGAATCACTGCAATTGGCCAAAGACGCAAAATCGATTTACATGGAAGGCGAAAATGAACGACATATCGGCTATTTGTTCTATCTGCGCGGCGAATTCGACTCAGCGCTTCCCCATTTCTTCCGGTCATTGGAAAAAAGACGCACAATTGGCTATGACGACGGCGAAATCTTCGCGCTCATCACGATCGGGCAAACATACGAAAAGCTGGGAGATCTTGAAAAGGCAAAACGATATTTGAAGAAGGCACTTCCGATCGCCCGATCGATAAATTCCAGGGTCGCCCAAACAAGAATATATGCTTCGCTTGGAAGTGTATTTTATGACCAAAAGAAAACCGAAAAGGCGAGAATAAGCCTAAACAAGGCGAAGCAATATGCCACCTTGATCGGTTACACAAGTACCGTCAAGGGCGTTCAGGAATTACTGGAGAAGCTCGAGGAAAACTGATCGATTCGGACGGGATTTCTAAACCCGGAAACCGGTCGATTCATGGGTACTAAGTATATGTTACTAGCTCAAATACTTGTTTACACAGCCGCTATTTATCTGACGATTGGGCTGATTTTCTCAGTCTATTTTTCGTTTTTTGGCGTAAAGAAGTTTGACGACGCGGCCAAGGATGCCGGTATCGGATTTCGTCTGATCATATTCTTTGGCGTAGCCGCATTCTGGGCTTTGCTTGCCTGGCGCATTTTTAATGGAAAAGGACAGCAAGAAGAAGTGACGGCACATAAGGGAGTTGCGAGAGGAAATTAATGATCAGCAAAATTCGCAAAGGACACAAGATCATTTGGATCGCCCTCGCGATCCTTCTGCCGGTCCTTCTTATCGCAAGCATAGCCTTAAGGCATCCCGAGCCCGTAAACGAAATTATCCCTTTCGTGCAGCAAAAGAAGTAAGTGGTCGTGATATATCGGAAAAGAGAACAAATGTTTAGAAATTCGTGGCAAAAAAAGATTTGGTTGGTTTTGCTCTCGGTATGTTTCGTTTGTTCGGTTGTTTCTCAAGGAAAATTGGAAAAAAATGACAGACCCGATTCAAACACTTTTAGTAACCCGATAATTTCTGGTTTTGCTCCCGACCCATCAATATGCCGAGCCGGGGATGACTTCTATTTGATAAATTCAACCTTTGAATACTTTCCCGGCATTCCGATTTATCACAGCAAAGATCTGATTAATTGGAATTTGATCGGTTATGCGCTTCATGACCCGTCGCAAGTAGAGCTGGACAACATCAAATCGAGCGACGGGATTCACGCCTCGACAATTCGATACTTTAACGGGACATTCTATATAATTACGACCAATAATATTGACGGTAAATTAGTGAATTTTATTGTTACCGCAAAAGACCCGAAGGGCCCCTGGTCAAAGCCGTTTGTGCTAAAAGACGCCCCCGGAATCGACCCTTCGCTTTTTTTTGACGACGATGGAAAGGTTTGGTATACGGGAAATTGGATACCGCCTGACCCTGAATTCGAGGGACAGGCAGAGATTTGGCTCCAGGAATTGAATCTCGAAAAGATGCAGCTGGTTGGGAAAAAGCATTACCTGTGGCGAGGATGTTGTGGTGGCGCCTGGGCCGAGGGACCGCATATTTACAAAAAAAACGGCACCTATTATTTGTTGATCTCAGAAGGCGGAACGCTCTATGAGCACGCAGTCGTAGTCGCAGCGAGCAAAAGCATTACGGGTCCATATCAAAATAATCTCAGGAATCCGATCCTTTCTCATCGCCAATTGAGCTACGACTACCCGATCACGGGGGTTGGACACGCTGACCTGGTCGAACTTAAAGACGGCAGATGGTATATGGTCGCCTTGGGCTGGCGTTACGTTGACGGGCGGCATGGAATCCTTGGCCGGGAAACGTTCCTTCTACCCGTAAAATGGGAGACCGAGCCCTACTGGTGGAAAAAAGACAAAATGACCTTTCCGGTTGCCAGCGCTCGGACCGGAAAGATCGAACTCAGATATCCGGTTCCATTTAAGGGAACTACTCAAGCACGCGAGAAGGGTTTTGAGGATGACTTTGACACGGAAAACCTCAAACTCGAATGGAATTTTAGACGAACGCCAAAAAAGACCTTCTACTCTTTAACCTCGACGAAGGGCTATTTAAGGCTCTTTCTACAGCCCGGATCGATTGCCGAGAGATCGCAGTACAGCTTTATCGGAATTCGGCAGAGACATTTTCAATTTGAAGCAACCACCGAGTTTAGCTTTTTACCAAAGACCGATAACGAAGAGGCGGGTTTGATCGTTATCCAAAATGACCGATCCGCGTTTTTGTCTACTTTAGCAACTAAAGGAACTAAAAGGATTGTAAAACTTCGACAATCTCTGTACGAAAAAGAAAGCGTTCTTGCGGAAAAATCAGTCGATGGTGAAAGAGTCTTTCTTAAAGTGATCGGAGACTATTTGAACTATAGTTTTTATTACTCGATCGATGGAACCAATTGGAAGGTTCTAGATGAAAATATTGACGCCACTTCCCTATCGCCGGCGGTTATAAAAGGTTTCAATTATACCGGAGTCTACGTCGGATTATATGCTTCATCAAACGGAAAACGAACAAGAAACTTCGTGGATTTCGCCGGATTCAAATACAGCCCGCTTTTAAAAAACAGGGGTGATTGGTTTCAAAGACAGTTGGAAAATTTCAAATGAGCGAGAGTTACGTAGGCATAAGTTGGAATCGCCAGAAAAAGATATACGACGCAATTATCGGCGTGGTTGTGTTGATCTACCTCGCGCTGTTTATTGGTGTGGGAAGTCTCCTGCATCCAACCTCCACCATCGAAACGCTTCTGATCAGGGGCTTTGGAACCGCCGCGATCCTGTCCCTGCACATCGTACTGATAATCGGTCCTCTTTGTCGACTTTCTCCAAAGTTTTTGCCGTTGCTGTACAACCGCAGGCATTTGGGAGTAGCGACATTTTTTCTCGGACTTGTTCACGGCGGAATTGCGACATTTCAATTTCACGCGCTTGGTGAATTAAACCCGTTTGTAAGCATTCTCATAAACAATACACGCTTTGACAGCGTCCCCGATTTTCCGTTTCAAATTCTGGGTTTAGCAGCGCTGATCATCTTATTTTTGATGGCGGTTACGAGTCACGATTTTTGGCTCAAAAACTTGACCGCACCGGTTTGGAAAACGCTGCATACGCTTGTTTATATTGCCTACGGGCTGCTGATCGCACATGTCGCGTTGGGTGTTTTGCAGGCGGAAACGAATCCGATCCTGGCCGTATCCCTGGGAATCGGAATGCTCCTCGTCGTCGGCCTGCATTTGACTGCCGCATTTAAGGAGAGCAAAACCGACACAGAAGAACCAAACGGCAAGGGCGATTATGTCGAAGTTTGCAGTGTTGATGAGATTCCGGAGAATCGTGCCTGTATTGCGACGGTTTCGGGCGAACGGGTCGCAGTATTTAAGTATGATGGAAAGGTTTCGGCGATCTCAAATGTCTGTCAGCATCAGAATGGCCCACTCGGAGAAGGCGAAATAATTGATGGCTGTATAACCTGCCCCTGGCACGGTTTTCAATATGAACCTGAAACAGGTGCGTCACCGCCGCCGTTCACGGAAAAAGTGCCGACGTTTAACGTAAAGATCACAGGTGGAAAAGTTTTGGTTGATAAAACACCAAATAAAGCGGGAACCCGCGTCGAACCTGTAAGCATCGATGGATAAGCAATGAAAAAAAAGGAATTTTACATCGGATATCTCCCGGAAATGCCTGAGGGCATTGCAAAAGTTGTCCGCCCTTTTACAGCATTGCTGATCGTTTTAGTATTTGTCCTTGGAATTATCTTTTTGATCGGCCAGCGGCCGTTCGCAAAGAGTTATTTTGAATTTGGTAATGTCCAGGATTTTGAAGGTACCATTCAGGCCCGGCCGATCCCGTTCTTGCTCGTGGTATCGGATGAAAAGACTGAGGGTCTTCCAAAGTTTGAACGTATTCCTCTTGTTGCAGAAGGAAAGGATGGAGCAGAGGAATTAATACGCTCCTATGACGGCAGCCGCGTTAAGCTAAAGGGGACCAGGATTTATCGAGACAGCTTACAGATGATAGAAGTTGTGGGCGGTTCGATCGTGAAGTCTGGAGGAGAAGGTCAAATCGCCCCGGAAAAAGAGGAAAGCCTTGGCATACACACGCTAAACGGGGAGATCATCGACTCAAAATGCTATTTGGGCGTCATGAATCCCGGGAATCAAAAGACCCACAAGATCTGTGCGATCAATTGTCTGCGGGGCGGAATTCCGGCGCTTTTTGTTGTGAGAGACAAGGCCGGAAATACATCAGAGCTCTGGCTACTCGGTGAAGACGGAAAACCGGTCAACGAAAAGATCTTCGATTATGTGGCCGAGCCCGTCAAGATGAAGGGCGAAGTAAAACGCAGGGGAGCTTTTCTATACTTTTATTCAAACCCTGATTCGATCGAGCGTCTAAATTAAAACCCCAAACATATGGACCTAACCCCGGTAATCATCGTTGCAGGTTTATTTCTTTTTTATTCTTTGTTCTCAAAGCGTTTGGAAACAACGAGTCTCACCGCACCGATGATCTTTACCTCAGCCGGCTTGTTGATCGGACTATTCTGGAAAGATCTATTCGGCGATTCCAATATGAACCACGGGACGGTTCACCTATTAGCTGAAGTTACCCTGATCTTCGTTCTCTTTACCGATGCTGCAAGAATCAATTTCAAAACGCTTCAAAGAGATCATATTTTGCCGCAAAGGATGCTAATTATCGGGCTGCCTCTAACGATCATCTTCGGAACACTCGCCGCTTACTTTCTTTTTGGCAGGTTCTTACTATGGGAAGCTGCACTCCTCGCAGCAATCTTAGCGCCGACAGATGCCGCATTGGGGCAAGCGGTTGTTAGCAGCGAGGATGTCCCGATTCGCATTCGGCAGACGCTTGGCGTGGAAAGCGGCTTAAATGATGGTTTTGCGCTTCCTGCCGTTTTGATTTTTGCGAGCCTGGCAAGTGCTGCGATGGCGGATCATAGTGGACTTTATTGGGTTCAATTTACTTTTCTTCAAATAGTGCTCGGCCCGCTGGCCGGAGTTGTGATCGGGTTTATTGGCGCAAAACTAATTGACCTATTTACAAACAAGAAGTGGATCTCAAAGGCCTTTGAGGGCATATGCGCACTCAGCATCGCGTTGATCGCCTTTACGGCCGCAGAACTCATCGGGGGAAACGGATTTATTTCGGCATTTGTCGGCGGGTTGTCGTTCGGGCATTTTTTGTCTCACCGTTGCGAATTCTTATATGAATTTGCCGAAAGCGAGGGGCAGTTCTTTACGCTGACAACATTTCTGATATTTGGAACGATTGCGATCCATTTGATCGGAGACGAATTTTATTGGACATATGTTTTGTATGCGATCTTGAGTCTGACGATAATACGTATGCTGCCGATCGCGGTATCTTTGATCGGCACAAAAGTTAATAAATACACGGTTTTATTCCTGGGATGGTTTGGTCCGCGCGGGCTCGCCTCAATCCTGTTTGCCTTGTTGATTCTGGAGAAAATGGAGATCGTTCATAGCGGGCCAATTATTTCTACTGTCATTATCACCGTCTTGATGAGTGTCTTTCTACACGGAATCACAGCTTTTCCTGCTTCCCGAAAATATGGTTCGATAATTCGGAAAGCCGGCGAATGTGAAGAAATGAAGCCGGTATCGGAAACAGGTGGGTGAAAGGAATCTTAAATAGGCAATTTTTTTAGTCGCCTCTACGCGTCATCGTTGAGATTTAAAGATTTAAGGTATTCCCGAAATTCTCCGCCGAGATCCTCGCGCTGCAACGCAAACTCCACCGTCGCAATTAAGAATCCAAGCTTGTCGCCCGCGTCGTGACGTTTGCCTTCCAACTTCAACGCATAGAAATCTTTACCCTCGCTAAGCATAAGCCGCATTGCGTCGGTAATTTGGATCTCTCCGCCGGCGCCCTTTTTGGTTCGTCTAATCGCATCAAAAATATCCGGCGTCAAAATGTATCTCCCGATGATCGCCAAATCGGACGGAGCGTCCTCAAATGCGGGTTTTTCGACCATGTCGTTGATCTTGAATATATTTTCCTCAACCTCAACCGCATCAATCACACCAAAACGAGAAATCGCCTCGCCCTCGACCTGCATCGTGGCGATTATCGGAGCCTGGTATTTCTCGTAGGCCTCGATCATTTGCGCTAGCGCAGGTTTTTCGGCATCAACTATGTCGTCGGCAAGCAGAACCGCAAACGGCTCGTTCTCGGCAAAATCTATTGCCTGATAAATGGCGTGTCCGAGGCCGAGTGCGAGTTGTTGGCGGATGTAACTGATCCGGGCGATTTCGGCAATTCCCCTGACCATTTCAAACATTTCGGTCTTGTTTTTTTCCTTTAATATTTGTTCGAGTTCAAACGAAACATCAAAGTGATTAGCGATCACGGATTTTTCCCGGCCGGTGATCACCAGGATTGACTCGATGCCGGATTCGACGGCCTCTTCGATCGAATACTGAATCAGCGGTTTATCGACGAGCGGGAGCATCTCTTTTGGAGATGATTTTGTTGCCGGTAAGAATCTCGTTCCCAAACCTGCCGCGGGAAACACTGCTTTGCGAATTTTCTTTGTCACAATAATTTCTGTCTGCTAGTTGAATTTATATTGTAAATCTTAGGCGAAATGTTTATGAGAAACAAACCGTTACCTCTTTTGATTGAATATATTAGGGCGTCGAGTAAAATAAATTTGTGAACAAAATTATTGAATTGTGTCCAAAGTTTGTAGATCTGACCAATACCGGCCATCTTGAACTGATCAAGAAGATCGTCGATAGAATAATCGCCAATTATGATCTGAACGATATCGTCGTGAAAGAAAAGGAATTGATCAGCCGGAATGATCCATCGTTGATATTTGTACTCCTCGCATTAAAACTCGCGAAATCGAAACTAGCGCTTGCCGGACTAAAAGGCCCTGTGTTCATTTCCGTGGTCTTTGCCGTGTATAAAGAACACAATCGAATTAAGAAAAAATCGGAGCATCCGCATGGGGAAGATTTTTTGCGCAGAAAGGTCCTTCAACTCGAATGGCTGTTCGAAAACAAGGGAAATATTCAATGGGAAATGATCGTAGTCGATGACGGTTGCCCGGAAGGCAGCGGAGTTATCGCTCAAGAGATCATAGATAAAAATGGGCTGAATGACAGGGTTAGGGTACTCTTCCTAAATGACGCGATCGAAAGCAAACTACCGATCGCCCAAAATCTAAAAACTATAGATGATAGTCAAAAGGGCGGTGCGATAATCTATGGATTGTGGGAAGCAACCCGGCAAAAAAGGGCCGAGAATCAGATCGTCGTCTATACGGATGCTGATCTTTCAACGCATTTAGGTCAGACCGGTCTCCTGCTTGAACCGCTTTTGTCGCATAAGGGATCCGTTGCGATCGGCTCGCGCAGGGAGCCCGAATCAATTGTTGTAAAAGAAGGATCGCGGAACGACCGCGGCAAACTGTTTATCTATTTATGGAAGAGGCTTATTCCAAATTTGGATGAGATCATTGATACTCAATGTGGTTTCAAGGCATTTGATAAAGATACTGCCTCAAACGTGATCGAAGACCTGATCGAGACCAAATTTGCATTTGATATCGAACTCCTCTTAAAGTCGGAATTGCTCAAGAAGGAATCGATCGTTAAGGTCCCGGTTGCCTGGATAGATAGCGATCTGGCATCTACAACTACTGACTTGCAGCCATATTTGTCGATGCTTAAATCAATCGTAAAAATGTACCGAAAATACTTTCGATCAAACAATACCGCCGATGAATTTGCATCGTTTATTGAATCACTTGATGAAGATTCATTTGATCAGATCGTAAAGAACATTCCTGAAGAAATTTTGATGAGGGAGCCATCCGAATTTACAGAATATGCTGAGGTTGGGGTCGAAAATCTGACAAGCGGATTTTCTTTGTCATAGTAACTTTGTTAAATTCAGATTTTATTTTCACTCAAATGCGAATTTGAGAGCCTAATTGAAGAGTAAGCGAAAAGCATTTTATTAAGTCAATTATGTTAGACCTACATTTTGTCAGAGAAAATTTGGAGAAAGTAAAAGCGGCCTTCGAAAAGCGTCATTTTGAGACTGATGCCCTGGAGACCTTTGTGATCCTGGATAAGGAGCGCCGCGTTGTGATCGGTGAATCCGATGAGATCAACGCAAAAAGAAATGCTTCGAGCAAGGAGATCGGTGCGTTGATGCAGGCCGGGAAGAAGGATGACGCCGAAGCGAAGAAAGCCGAGGTAGCCGGACTCAAGCAAAAACAGCAGGAACTCGAACAGAAACGCAACGACGTTGATGCGAAAATGAATGAGCTTTTGGCCGGACTGCCAAACATTCCGGCTGAAGACGTTCCCGAAGGTACGGATGAATCTGACAATATCGAGGTTTCGAAATGGGGTGAACCCCGGGAGTTTGATTTTGAGATAAAAGATCACGTAGATCTTGGCGAGGAACTCGGAATATTGGATATGGAAAGGGCCGCTAAGATCGCCGGTGCAAGATTTGCGATCCTAAACGGTGCCGGCGCAAAGCTTGAAAGAGCATTGATAAATTTTATGCTCGAAGTTCATACTGAAGAAGGCGGTTATCAAGAAACACTTCCACCATTTATCGTCAACGACAAAGCCTTGTTTGGGACTTCAAATCTGCCCAAGTTTGAGGAAGATCTGTTTAAGCTCAAGGATGATCGAAATTTCTATTTGATTCCGACCGCAGAAGCGCCGGTGACGAATTACTACGCAAATGAGACTATCGATGCAAACGATCTTCCGATGAATTTTACGGCATATACGCCATGTTTTCGTTCGGAGGCCGGGAGTTATGGGCGCGACACACGCGGTTTGATCCGGCAGCATCAATTTGACAAGGTCGAACTGGTTAAATACTGTCTGCCCGAAAATTCGTGGGACGAGCTCGAAAAACTGACGGCAGACGCCGAAAAGATCCTTCAAAAACTCGAGATACCATACCGAAAGGTGATCCTGTCCACCGGTGACCTGGGATTTGGCTCACACAAGACCTACGATCTCGAGGCCTGGATCCCCTCGCAAAACACCTATCGCGAGATTTCAAGCTGTTCGAATTTTGGAGATTTTCAAGCCCGCCGCATGAACTTTAGATTTAAGCGTGCCGGCGGCGCGAAACCCGAATTTGCACATACTCTTAACGGGTCGGGATTGGCGGTTGGTCGAACCTGGATAGCTATACTCGAAAACTATCAGCTGGAAGACGGAACTATTGAGATCCCGGAAGTCTTGCGGCCTTTTATGGGCGGCTTAGAGCGGATCGCTAAGTAATAAACGGACTGGTTTCAACAATACCGCAAAAGCAGCTCGCAAATCACTTATAACGCAGCAAAGCGGCACACCGAAGAATGCTTCGGTATGCCGCTTTTGATCGTTTCTTCTTACTTAACTTTGACCGGAACCGCGACCATCGTTTTATCCCACGCAAGTATCATATTCCCGCCGCTGAACGCGATCGAGAAATTCTCAAGCGTTTCATCCATCATTTGCGGAGTCGCCTTAGTTCGGGCAACATCCAAATCAGAGTTATACGTAAATGCTCCCCACTGATGCAGTCCGCTGTTTAGGATCACATCCCAGGAATCCTTGTTAGGAATAGTAAAGAGGGCGTAGCTGCCAGCCTTTACTTCCGTTCCGCCAAACATCACGTCTTTATAGAATGTAATCTCAGTTGCTTCATCCGCACCGGTTCGCCAGACTTTCCCAAATGGCACAAGTTCTCCAAAGATCGTACGGTCTTTCTTATACGGCCGGCTGTAAACAACCTTTGCATGTACCGGGCCGCGGCGCCCGTCGCGCATATAAGATATGTCGGTCGGGCTCTTCTGAATCGAAGAAAATCTAACCTTGGTCTCTTGAGCATTAGCGGTTTCTAAACCACCAACAAAAACGAACGCAACTAGCAACAAAAAAATTGTATATTTCATAATCTAATTTCCTCAAAAAATCTGCTTATTTAATTATCTAGGGTTTGATAAATGATATCACGTAATTCAAAATTTAGCCGCGAATTCTCTCCGCGCTGATATTTAAACTATAATTGCCCGTTAATCAAGAATTATTCCGCAAATCCTCATGCCGCTGCTAAATTTCTCCAACGGCCTTCGGACTTTTGGTAAAGCGACTTCACCGGATTTGACAATGTAATTACGATGTAGTTACATTAACACCCATGAAGACCCAAATTGTAAAGATCGGAAACTCGAAAGGCATAAGGATCCCCAAACCGATACTAAAACAGTGCAGCCTTGACGCGGATGTCGAATTGGAGGTGCGCGCGGACGGTTTATTGATAAAACCGGCGAAAACTCCGCGGCATAATTGGGATGCGGCTTTTGCGGCGATGGCGGAGACCGAGGAAGACGAGCTGGTTTTGGACGATACGGATTCCAATACCGGGTTTGAGAAGGAGAAATGGCGATGGTAAATCGGTTTGAGATCTATTTGTTCAACTTGGAATCTGATCCGTCCGGAGAAGCAAAAAATACCCGGCCGTGTGTGGTAGTTTCACCCAATGAAATGAACAAGCATATCGAGTCGGTAATAATTGCGCCGATCTCATCCGCAAATCGGGATTATCCGACGAGGGTTGGTTTTGACTTTTTAGACAAAAAGCGAGCGGTGGTTTTGGATCAGCTCCGCACCGTAGAGAAGGACCGTTTGGTCAAAAGAATAGGTGAGATCAAGGGAATTACCAGAGAAAAGGTCCTTAGTGTGCTTCAGGAGTTATTTGCCCAATAGTCTTGAATTGAATCTCCTAATTTAGCTAAAAACTCCAAAAATACGGTATCAAGAGCGTAGCAGCGATCCACAGGATAATATTCAACGGAGTACCGACCTTTAGAAAATCGGAAAACCTGTATTGCCCCGGGCCATAGATCAGCGTGTTTGTTTGATATCCGACCGGGGTCATAAAACTTACCGACGCAGCAACCGTCACAGCAATGAGGAACGGCCTTGAACTAACCCCCATTGTATTTGCCGTGCCGATCGCAATTGGAGCAAGAAGAGCCGCCGTGGCATTGTTTGACATCACGCCGGTCAGCAGTGACGTGATCAGAAACAGCACCGAGACGATCGCATAGGGTGCCAGTTCTCCGCCCAGAGTCCCGATATTGTCGACTACACTGCTCGATATCAGCTTCGCGGCTCCTGACCTTTCCAAGGCGACGCCTAACGTTAATACCCCTGCAAGCAGGAATATGATTCTCCATTCGATCGCTTTGTAGGCTTCCTCCATCGTTATGCAGCCGACCAGTACCAGCAGGATCGAACCGACGATCGAACCGACAACGATCGGAACAACATTAAACGTTGCAAGAGCGATCACTCCCAAAACGATCACGAGCGCCGGTATGATCTTACTTTTCCGAAAGCGCTCCTGTTCGATCTCGGATATGATCACAAACGATGGGTTTTGCTTTAACGTCTTGTAACGGGACTTTTTAACTTCAAGAAGCAAAGCGTCGCCGGCGTCGAGTTTCGTCTCCGAAACCAGATCGCGCATCAGCTTACCGCGATGTCGGACAGCCAGGACGGTTGCACCAAAGTTTTCGCGAAATTCAAGCTCTTTCAGTGACTTGTTTATAAAATAAGAATTCAGTGCAACCACTGCCTCGACCAATCTTGTGTCGTCCGATTCGATGTCTTCATCGCGCCACTTGAATTTCGGCATTAGCGAAACCCCTTGACGCTGGCGGATCTTATTAAACTTCTCGAGATCGCAGCGTATACGCAAGACATCGCCCGCCTCGAGAACCATTTCCGGGGAGGGAACCGGGAACGCCTCACCGCCGCGTATCACTTCAATTATCGCGATCTCAATATCTTTGACCAACGGTGCGTCTTTGATGGCCTTACCCACCGACGACGCGTTATCAAGCAGGACAATTTCCGTTATATACTCCTGCAAATTAAAACTCTCGATCAGATCACCTTCCGCACGCCGGTCAGGGATCATCCGGATCCCGACCGTGAGCATATAGACCAAACCGATCGCGAACAGAATTATTCCAAAGGGAGCAAACTCAAACATTGTAAAGGCGGGCAAATTGTAGTCTTCGGCGATGGAGCTGACGAGTATATTTGTTGAGGTTCCGATAAGTGTGCAGACGCCTCCAAACATCGACGCAAATGACATCGGCATCAGTAGCTTTGAGGTGCTGAGTTTTAGTTCACGGGCTACACCAAGAACTATCGGGATAAAAATTGCGACGATCGGGGTGTTATTGATAAAGGCCGAGAAAAATCCGACAGCGATCATCAATGTGATCAAACCGATCCAGTAACCCTTTTTAAAGATCTTAGACGTGATATTTCCAAGGTAACTTACCGCACCCGTTTTAAACAGCGCGGCGCTGATAATAAACATCGCACCAACCGTTACGGTCGCTTTATTGCTAAATCCGGCGATCCCCTCTTCTGGAGTGATAATGCCCGATATAAGCAGGATCGACATGACCACGACCGCCACAACGTCTACCGAGAGTTTCTCGGTAGCAAAAAGGACGACCGCGCAAATCGCGACGGCTACAACTAGGGCAATCTCAAAAGTCATAAGATCGACGAGGCGGAAAAAAAATACATTTACACCAGGAGGATTCGTCGGCTTAATCCCCCAAATAAGAGAAAATCTTTCTAAATGGTTGTGGCCAGAATCGAAAATAGAGGCGCGGGAATGCAGGAAGAGTGCACCAAATCGTCTTTTAGTCGGCGGGCGTTTTTCCGAAATTCAGATGACACTTCCGCCAAAGCCATCTGAGATCCGCACCAAAGACTAAGAATTGTCGCGTTCGGGACAGTATCTATGTAGAAACATCCCGATATCCTTAATTCAGCCTCTAAGCGAGTTACCTTATTCGGTAATGTGAATGTCTTCCGTTTTATTGACCCTACTCGATAGGAAAAGTGCGCCAAAAATTATCGTCAAGATCGCAAAAATGATCCCAACAACGATGGGCAGCATTCCGCCATCCGCTTGTCCGCGAATGGATATGAAACAAAACGCGGCAATGATAGCTGAAACTAAAGCTGCAAGTGCATACAACATATTTTTGAGTCCCTCCTAAGTTATCGAAAGCCACTGAATGAAGCTTGAGAGAGTCTTCAACCCTTCAAATCAGAAAACTTAAATTCAAATTCTACTGCTAAACTTCTCTAACAATTAATTTTAATTTCCCCTCATCTTAACCTGTTTTCCAAAAAAAAGGAAGATTTTTTTTATTCGGCCTGTAAATAGAGTCGGGCCGATACGCGAGGCCATTCCGGGAATTCTGATCTCCTAATTACAGGGTACTGCGGAAAAATCTTGATGACCTCTGCCCTGCTGGCAACGCCATGACTGCTGTCCCGATGTAACTCTCCAGGTTCCCCTTGAATCGCGCACCAATTGCAATCTCAATCGTTGGCTTCGGGTAGAATCATCAAGCAGTCCGTCCTCGGTAATAACGGCAGTAATCGAGTTTCCACCTTCTGCCGAGGGACGCTGAAATCTGATCACGCGGGATTTCGCATCCTGAATCTCACCGATCAGCTTGTAGACGGTTTGCGACGGAGATTTTACCCAGTTTTCCCGATTCCGATTGGCAATATCGATGATTCGGTTAAACCGGTTTATATTAACGATTTGGAAGGCATTTCCTGAATTATTGCCTTGTCCTGTATTGACCCCGTCAAATCCCATATCAGCCATCTGGCGTGCCCTTTCGTTGGCATTGCTTGTAGTTCTGACATTTACCTCATAATCGATTTGTTCATAACCCGGAAGGCCTTTTACAAAGAGATATTCGCCCGTGCGCTGCTCCGGATATCGGATCAATCCATCCTGATCCAAACGATATTTATAGCCGCGCATTATTACTGCAAAAGGTTTTCCTTCCTTCATACGCCATTCGATTCGTTGATTATTGCGGTTGAACGAAAGACTCTGAGAAGCGATCGCGACCGATCTCGAACGGTCTTTTGATTCAACTCGAATTTCCATCGTCGTTGCCGTATCGAAAATATGCACCTGGTAATCACCTTGCCCCTGGCAGTAAGTGGAAACGTGTCCGCCGTCCTGCGAACGCGGGGTGCGGCAATTTGCTCTCAGATCCGTATAAAGACTCGTAAAATTCGTATTGTTCGACCCATTATTCGAATTATTATTGTCACCCGTGTTTTCGGTGTTTCCGGTATTATCTTGGGGAGTATCGCTTCCTCCGATCACAATAATGCTGAAAACATAAGCGGTTGGTGAATACCGGGTCGTTGTCGTCTGCCCCTGCGTATATATACCGGCCGTACTATTTCTTGCCTGCAGACGAAGATCGATATTACCGGGTTGATTCACAAAGCGGCCATATTCGCGTGCTTCGATCTCAGTGGTCATTATCGAAGATAGTTTTCCATACCGCCTTTCCACATTTCGAACGAGCATCTGCGGATGAACGCCGGCAGCCGTTGAGTAGATTCGATTCCAGACCTCGATAAATTCGATTTTTGCTGAGTTGTCGATCGGCCGACCGGAATCAAATTCTCCGGCGTAAAGAGTCATGTGAGTCTGGTTTCCCCGCCTTACTTCAATAAGCGCGATGCCCTCTCCGTCTGACGTCCTTCTGAATGTAAAACGCGGCATTGCCCGGCGCGCCTCGGCTACGGTCATTCCTATGCGAACGCCTCCCGCTGAGTTCCCGGTTATAAGGCGATTGTTTTGGGCCGAAACACTGACGCTGCTCGATCCGATAAAGAGCAGTGCACCAAAGATTAAGGTAAAAATAGGTATAGATCTCATAAATGTTCTCCTTCGCTCCGGTTACGCACCGGTATCTCTAAAAAATGAGGTAGTAAAATACAACTTTATTAATAAAATGAACCGACTTTTATATGTGTTTTAACCAAGTATAGCTCTTAATGGCGATTTTGAAAATATCCGCGTCGATCGATCTGCTGATCGCTTAAACTCTAGTCGTCGTTTACCTTTAGCACAGCCAGGAAGGCCTCCTGTGGAATTGCAACCCGCCCGACCTTCTTCATACGCTTTTTGCCTTCTTTTTGCTTTTCGAGTAGTTTGCGCTTTCTCGATATGTCTCCGCCGTAGCATTTTGCCGTGACATTTTTGCCCATAGCACTGATCGTTTCCCGGGCGATCACCTTGGCGCCTATTGCTGCTTGAATCGGAACCACGAACATTTGACGCGGAATTAACTCCTTCATTTTCTTTGCAAGAGCCCGCCCTTTTATTGCTGACGATTCACGGTGCATAATTAACGAAAGCGCATCGACCGGTTCGCCCGAAACCAATATATCGAGTTTCACCAGATCGCCTTCTTTGTATCCGATGAGATGATAATCAAGCGAGGCATATCCGCGCGAAACGGATTTCAAGCGGTCGTAAAAATCTAAAACGATCTCATTCAGAGGAAGCTCATAAACCAGCACGACCCGGTTTTTTGTTACATACTCAAACTTTTTCTGTACACCTCTCTTTTCATCGAGCAGCGGCAAGATCCCGCCAAGATGTTCATCGGGCGTGAGAATCGTTGCTTCGATATATGGTTCTTCGATCGTCTCGATACGGCCTGGCTCCGGCATTCGCGATGGTGAGTCCACCTCAATAACTTCCCCGTCGGTTTGTACTACCCGATACCTAACTCCGGGTGCGGTCGTTATCAGTTCTAATCCAAATTCCCTTTCCAAACGCTCCTGAATGATCTCCATATGCAGAAGCCCAAGAAAACCGCACCGGAATCCAAAACCGAGCGCGGTAGAAGATTCCGGCTCGTAGAAGAATGATGCGTCATTGAGCCGAAGCTTATCCATCGCGTCACGAAGTTCTTCGTATTGAGCAGCGTCAATCGGATAGAGGCCTGAGAAAACCATCGGTTTTACTTCCTGAAATCCGGGAAGCGCTTCGTTGGCAGGCGTTTGCGCGTCGGTGATCGTGTCTCCGATCTGAACATCTGCGACGGTCTTGATCGCCCCGGTTAGGAAGCCGACTTCGCCAACGCCCAATTCGTCGATGGAGGTCGGATTCGGCCGGTTTACTCCAAGCGTCTCGACCTGGTAATCCCGGCCCGTGTTGAAAAACTTGATCTTCTGGCCCTTCTTGATCGAACCCTGAATTACGCGGAAAAGAACTATCACTCCGCGGGATGAGTCGTACCAGCTGTCAAAGATCAGCGCCTTCAGCGGTGCATCCCGGTCTCCGGACGGCGGCGGAATATCCCTGACGATAGTTTCCAGAATGTCTTCGATACCGTCACCCGTCTTGGCACTAGCAAGAATCGCGTTTTCAGTACTAAGACCGATAATATTCTCGATTTGATTTCTGATCCTTTCGGGCTCGGCCGATGGCAGATCGATCTTATTTAAAACCGGGATCAATTCAAGATCGTTTTCAATGGCAAGATATGTGTTTGCAAGGGTTTGCGCCTCGACACCCTGGGAAGCATCAACGATCAGAAGCGCCCCTTCACACGCTGAAAGCGAACGCGAAACTTCATAGGAAAAATCAACGTGGCCGGGAGTGTCGATCAAGTTCAGAACATACTCCTTCCCGTCTTTTGCTTTGTAATCGAGCCGGACTGCGTGGGATTTTATCGTGATCCCGCGCTCCCTTTCGAGATCCATATCATCGAGCATTTGAGCTTCAAGGTCCCTGTCCGAAACCGCGCCCGTGAGGTGCAGAATTCTGTCTGCCAGAGTCGATTTCCCGTGATCGATATGGGCAATTATTGAAAAATTCCTAATATTGTTCGGGTCCATAAATCGTTTTAAAACTTCGTTTTGAAAGCATTTATTTAATTAGCAAGGATAACAAAATGAGCCTTAAATCGCATTTAGCGGGATGTTTTTTTGCGGTCCGATTTTCTTTTTTTACTAAAGAGCCCCGGTCTGATATTTTTGAACCAGATTCTGAGTGTAAATGAATTTCACGAAATGATGATCGAACTCGACAAAAGAATTTGTAAAGATTTTGAGAGATCTTCAAACCGCGAATGGCTGGAGACAAACGGCATCGGCGGTTTTGCTTCGTCAACCGTTTCGGGGGCAAATACCCGCCGTTATCATGGGCTTTTGACCGCGGCATTGCGGCCTCCGCTTGGAAGAGTTACGACGCTGTCCAAATTTGAAGAGATCCTGACCATTGGAGATGAATCGTTCGAACTCTCAGCGAACCAATATCCTGGAAGTGTTCACCCAAAAGGATTTGAATATCTTGAGTCCTTCAAACTCGACCCGTTTCCGATCTGGAGCTATGAGATCAACGGAATCGAGATCACAAGATCGATCTTTATGGTTCATGGCCAAAACACGACCGTTTGTGAATGGCGCGTGGAGCCCAAGATCGCCGGAGAAATCTCTCTTGAATTAAAACCGCTTCTTTCATTTGTCGATTATCATGCGCTTCAGCAGGAAACCGATGAGATCGACCTCGAATTTGAGCAGTTGGAGGGTTGCGTCGTTACCGAGCCGCTTGGAGGGGAACCGAAGCTCTATTTTGATCACAACGCGGCTGAAATCCAGAATACGGGTCATTGGTATAGAAATTTTCAATACCAGGTCGAAAAAGAGCGCGGGTTTGATTTCAGTGAAGATCTGTTTCAGCCGTTTTCGATGAAGTTTGACCTGAGCGAGCCGGCTGCGGTTGTTGTTTCCACAATGAAGCATGAGATCTCGGATGTTCTGGCGCTGCGGGAGCGGGAGATCGCTCGTAGGAACCTGATAGCCAGAACTGCCGGGACCGAAGATGATTTCACAAAACAACTCGTCCTGGCGGCCGATCAGTTTATTGTCTCGCGCGGCGATGGAAAAACGATAATTGCCGGATATCCATGGTTTTCCGATTGGGGCCGCGACACAATGATCGCGTTAAATGGCCTGACCTTGGCGACCAATCGTTTTGAAGTCGCAAAAAACATCCTCCTTGAGTTTTCGGTGCATATCTCCCAGGGTATGATCCCAAACCGCTTCCCTGATGAAGGTGAAACCCCCGAATACAATACGGTTGACGCGACCCTCTGGTATTTTGAAGCGATCCGGGCATATGCGAAAGAAACCGGGAATTATAATTTCGTAAAGGATTTTCTGTATGAAAAACTCGTCGAAATAGTCTATTGGCACGAGCGTGGAACCCGTTTCAATATCCACACTGATTCCGACGGACTTCTCTATGCAGGGGAAGATGGCTGGCAATTGACCTGGATGGACGCCAAACTCGGCGATGAAGTTTTCACTCCCCGTATCGGAAAACCGGTCGAGATCCAGGCGCTTTGGTACAACGCGCTCCGCATAATGGTTGACTTTGCTGTGCGTTTTGAAGATGAGGACGGTGAATACAAATACTCCGAGATGGCCGAGAAAACCAGAAAGAGCTTTAATTCGGCTTTTTGGAATCACGATGAAGAGTGTCTGTTCGATGTAATAAATGACGATCAAAAAGATCCGTCCGTAAGGCCGAATCAGATCTTTACGGTGAGTTTACACCATTCTATGCTCAGCGCTTTTCGGGCAAAGAAGATCGTTAGAAAAGTCGAGGCCGAATTGTTCACGCCGTTTGGATTACGCTCGCTTGCCCAAGGGCATCCGGATTACCGGCCGATCTACAGCGGTTCACCTTACGAGCGGGATTCGGCATATCACCAGGGAACGGTCTGGGCTTGGCTGATGGGCCCATTTATCGAATCGCTGAAAAAGGTTTATCCGCGCGGAAGGAAATCGAAGCAATATATCAATTCGATCCTCGAGGGATTCAATTCGCATCTCAGCGATGAGGGCCTCGGCCAGATCTCAGAGATCTTTGATGGAGATGCTCCCCATGAAGCCCGTGGTTGTTTTGCCCAGGCCTGGAGCGTCGCGGAAATATTGCGCGTGTTAAAAAAATAAAAAGCCGCGATAGTAAATTACTATTCACGGCTCAAAAACTCTTCGCTTTAAACTAACTATTTATTCTTACTTCCCGATTTCGCAAAATATCCTTCCCGGTGGGTCAATCTTACTTTTTCCCTTGCCAGTTGTGAATTAGCCACCTCGATCTCGATCTTCCGGTAGGTTCCGTCTCTCTCCTGATTGAGCGGTTCGTATACGATCAGGTACTGCGAACGCATTTCCTCTTGAATCTGCTTAAAGGCCTGTCTCAATTCGCCCTCATCCCGTGGGAAAAAAGCCTTGCCGCCCGTGTTTTCCGAGACTTTTCTCAAGGCGCCTTTATTCACGCCATCATAAAAATTATCTCCGATCCCGATCGAGTAGATCACAGCTTCTGCTTTCAAAGACGCATCTATCGCATCTTTCATTTTCTTGCTGCCGTAAGTGTTTACACCATCGGTTAACAAAACGATCGCCCGGCGCGTTTTATCCGGTGAGGGCCCCAATACCTCTTCGCTTGTGACCCAAAGGGCGTCCCAAATCGCGGTCGATCCGGCCGTTGCCCGATTTCGACCCGATACCGGCGGTGTTCCGGCGACAACTCCTACGCCGATATATCCCGACGGGGGATTAAACTGAACACGGTCAATGGCGCGGCGCAGGCGCGCAACATTGCTCGTCATCCCCTGCTCAAGTGTCGCGTCACCGGTAAAAGAAACGATCGCGACCTCATCCTTTTCGGGCCGCACTACCGATTCCAGGAAGGATTTTGCCGCATCTTTCTCCTGCGGCAGGGTTCTCTCCTGCGAAGCGCTGGTGTCGATCAATATTGTTAATGAAAGAGGGAGATCGACTTTTCTGGCAAACTCGATCACCTCTTGCGGCTTTCCGTTTTCAAGGATCCTGACGTCACTCCTCTGCAAACTCGTTAGAAGCCTACGCTTCCGGTCCTGCGCTGTAAACAGGACATTTACTACCTCCGTGTCGATATTTATGATTCCCTCATCTTCCTCGATCGGCGGTGTCGGCGTCGTTACCGGTGGCGGTGCGGGTGTCGGTGTTGTTGCGGGATTCGGCGGCATTTGTTGAGCGCTCGAACTGTCAAAACCAATTAAAGCAGTACCCAGCAAAAACACGACTCCCGAAATTACTAAAACTTTTCTGATGCTGCTCATATTTTGACTCCAGGTTTTCCCTTTTTCGATCCTATTAGAATCCCTATTGCCGTAAGG